>JAUVZE010000039.1 GCA_030602665.1 Dehalococcoidia bacterium | reverse complement strand
AAAAAAGTTTGCAATTTCAGCGTATTTACGCCATTATATAAATTTGCCTACTGCTGTATATACTGCACCAAGGTGAGATTTGGTCAACCCCTTTTGCCAAAATACTTGATGGCGAGAGGGGTTGGCTTTATCTGTCGCCTCGGCAATGAGGCAAAGCCCATATACTTGGAAGGTGATTTAAATCATATACTGGTGTCCGACTATGACCTACAATAGATATTGGAGAGTGGTATTTGGCGAATAAAGAGCTAGGTGACTTCTTACTTGAGCAGTGTAAGGAGAGGGGGTTATCCCTCCGCAGTCTATCGATAAATTCCGATCTCAGCGCCGGGACCGTTCACAGTATCATCAAAAGAAACTACCAGGCGACCCTATTTTCGCTGAATCGGCTGGCAGACTATCTTGGTGTCAAGAGACAATATCTGTGGCAGCTAGCTGGACTGCTTGAGGATATGGACTACGATGCCAAAACTACATTTGGTGACCCCCAGCTGCGGTTTCATTTTGCCCGGGTTGATAAGCTACCTAGAGCAGCCAGAAATCTGATAATTAGCCTTATTGAGGCCGCAATTATCTTCCTTGACAGAGGCGCAATAGACTAGGCGCCAGTCTACCTGGCAAACCCGTATTCATTCCGTGACAAAGAAATAACGCGGATCTAAACCACCTGACTATTAGTTAAGGTGCGCCTTGGTTTGAGAACTCAACAATAAGCCATTTGTTTACTACGAGCTTTTGACAGGTTGAACGATTAGACCCTCGCGAAGAATTCCCAGATTAGTATCTTCAAATGGTTTTTCACCATAGTCGCAGGTCTTTCCACTTTTGAAGAGATAGGCGATGTATGCAGCTACAGCAGCATCAAGCTGATCATGCGTTGGCAGCACCTCAATGCTATATCTTTGAGCAAAAGTTATCCCCAGTCTTACCATCAGGCCATAACGAGCCCTTCTGCCTTCTAATAGTCTCTTGTTTTTCAGACGCTGCCTAGCGAGCACAGGCCAAGCAGCCCCCGGGTACACCTCTATAAGGTTGGTATCTGATTCTTGCGCATGCTCCACGCCATGTAGGTGGAAATGTCCAGATTTATATAATGAATAGAATAGTTCAACTGAGCCGCGAACGAAACCGGCGTATGGTTGTCCAATAGGGCGAAAGGCGTACGACGATTTTCCCGCTGCGCCTAGCTGTTGCTCACAGAGTCTCATCCGTTGCGCCAGGTTGCTCGCCAACCCCTGAGGGCCATCTATAGCCACAATGTGAGGCGAGTGGGCTACTACAGACGGCACTATTGCCGAACCTGTTGGGTCATATTCCCATTCATCAAACGTACAACAAAGGTTTGTCCCTAGAATCGCTCTAGTGCATCTCCGCTTATGCTTGGCAAAAGCGTCTGATAGGTCAATCCCAACAAACATTGAGTCTCCTACGGACACATACCCTCCTTGACTATGTCGTGCCTAGAGGCATAATCCAATAATAGCAGACTGGGAACTGCAGAACAAAAGTGGATCCAAATCGTGAAGCTGCACGAAACATCGGAATGTGACCTCAGTGGCTTCTTTCTAGAAGACAACAAGAGTTTGGATAATTCGCTGTTTAGCGGGATTCTCACAATCCTGCCTCATGTCTCAACGGCAATAGCTTGCTATTAATCAAAAAGTTCTTCTGACGATTCACCAAACTGTCACCAGACGCATGCTCATCCAACAGTTACCATACCTTATCCCTTGCTGCTACAATTAGGTTCTGTAAGTGGCTATGTATTGAGGCTGAAGGCCATTTCAAAAGTTCTGTCTATCGTCCAGTACCGCCCACCATAAAGCTGGACGACCACTTGCCTAGGTTGAAGAGGCAAAGCTAGGCTTCCCCTTCTTGGAGAGGTCACCATCACTTATCTCACGCACTTCTGGGGAGAGGTTAAAGGGCAGAGGTTTGAAACATCACCCCCTTTGGGTAGCGAAGGTGGCTTTGGTATAGTGCCTTCAAAAATTAAACCCGTAATAACATTTAGGTTCGGATGAGTCCAGGAAGAGTCAGTTTAACACTCTGGCTTTTTATTAACCTCTTGTGACTCAACGCTTATTCTCTTCCTTTAAGTTCCTTGCCAATACTGTACGCTTTAGCCAGTACGTGGCCGAAAGCTAGATATTCGCGAGCTGGGGCGCTAGCATAAATAAAGGGGCTAATCTTGTTGACATCCGGTTTCCCGTCGGTGAGACAATTATCGGAGACATGAGTTTCCTCAACTCGCCCGACAAAGAGCGAATGACTCCCTAAATCCAATATATGTACCACCCGACATTCTAGATTGATAGGACATTGTTCAATAAGTGGAGCATTATTCAGTTTGCCATAAAACACTCCAAATTGACATACCTTTGCTTTATTGACTTTAGAGCCAGATACAGAGCCGCAGTAATCAGTTTCCCTTATTAAATCTGTCGAAGGTACATTGACAGAAAAAGTTAGGTTTTCCATGATGCCCTTGTGGGTGTACCGGTGATGCCGTATGGCTATAGAAATCATTGGGGGCTCACCATTGGCAATGCCACCCCAGGCAACCGTCATAAAATTTGGTTTACCATTGACATTTGCCCCAACTAATAGTGCTGGCATTGGGTAAATCAACGTTTGAGGACCCTTCAGAATCTTACCCATAGACTTTCCTCCTCTACATCAATATGTTAATTCACAGATGCCGAGAGCCTATTCAAAGACCCAGGATTATCCGGTTTGGCTAAGATTATAACCCTTGCCATTCCAGATAACAAGGAAATAACAACGTGACCAAGTCGGTAGTCTGCGTAGGATTGTTACGTAAGTAGGCTATATTAGACTCCCCAAAGCCGTGACTACATTCCACACGAATGGGAGTCTACTTATGACAGGCAAGTTCCCATTCACAGCAAATCTCATCTTTGCTCTCTCGGATTTAAGGCACTTTCCTGCTGGGCGCACTAAATTGTAAGATAATGCCAAACTTAAACTTCAACCTCGATTCTTACCCTTGGTTCTTACTTTGACTTATCCAGGTAAATCCCCTTTGATTTATCATAAATAATAAAGGGGGGAGAGGCTAAGGGAAGAGGCAAAAAAGTCAAAGGGTGCTATTGATTACTGTCAAAGTTAAGAAAATAGGATAAATCAAAGGACAGGAAATGAGGAGACTTTTAGTCATTACAATTGCTGTCAGCCACACTACTTGTTACGATGTTCGGCGTCGGCAGAATGTTTCATGTATACTTATAACCCAAAACACAATTATTTCCAGTTTGATAAATTGCTTTATAAATTTGTACAAATCAAAGGGGAAATGAAGGTTGCTCATCCAGAGACAAGAAAACAATTGGGGTGGGGCTGGCTTTTGCCCTCGTTTCCTGACACAGTTGTCGTATATAATGGTGATTTTCATTCAGCCAGTGCCAGTTTGACCGCTGCTTCAGCATGGAGTCGGGTGGTATCAAATAGAGGAACACCTACATCACCAGGACGGATAAGTAATGGCAGTTCAGTACATCCGAGGACAATTCCCTCGGCACCTCTCTCTATCAGCCCGGCGATAATCTTAGTACAGGCACGGCGCGAAGAATCCTTTATTTTTCCCTGGCAGAGTTCATCGTAGATTATCCGATTAACTATAGCTCGTTCTTGTTCCCCTGGCACAAGCACTTCAATGCTGAAGCGTTCTTGGAGTCTCCCTCGGTAAAACTGCTCCTGCATGACAAACCGTGTCCCCATTAGTCCTACCCGGTGCAGACCATGCTCCGTGATGGCCTTGCCAGTTACATCACCAATGTGAAGCAACGGTAGACCTACCCTTTTCATAACTGCATCAGCGCCCTCGTGCCCGGTGTTACTGCATATTATCAGAAAGTCGGCACCAGCCTGTTTCAGCGCTATGCCTGCCTGGCTCATGATGGTAGTGGCATCATCCCAGCGAGCTTGGCTTTGTGCCCGCTCAATCTCATCAAAGTCCAAACTATAAAGGATTAGGCGGGCTGAGTGAAGACCACCTAGCTTCTCAGCAACTAACTCATTAATGAGCCGGTAGTATTCCAGAGTAGAAGCCCAGCTCATGCCACCAATTAGTCCAATAACTTTCATATTTCTGGAGGCGTAGTTCATTATGCCTTCCTAACATTGCACAGAAATGCCCTGAATTCAGGAATGCCGGTATTGGGATCACCTATGCGGGGGGTAAGCAGATTAGAGCTATCCCCTTTCGACAGTCCCATATACCCCCAGTTCCAAGGCAAGCTGATGTAGTGAACCGTAGTGCCATTCACCTGCGCAGGCTTAAGGCGAATAGTGACTATAGCTTTTGCTGTTATACTACCTCGCGCCGACTCCACAACAACGGTGTCGCCATTGGCAATACCCTTCCCAGCTGCCAGTTCCTGGCTCATTTCGACAAACATCTCTGGCATCATCTCTACCAGCCATGGCAGACGCCTGGTTATCGCTCCGGTATGCAAGTGCTCCACCAAACGGTGCGTAGTAACTACTATAGGATAATCTGCGGCGGCACCCTTGTCAACAGTTTCCCAGACCACGATAGCTGGGTTATTCTGTTGTGATGACATTGGATTCGATACTGGGCTCTCCCAGGGCTCATAATGCTCGGGAAAAGGGCCATCAGGTCTGCCGGGACCAAAGAGGTGTCCTCTCCCCTCAGGCTTCATAATGAAGGGATATTTACCACTGGTATTTACTGGCGCCCAGCCTCCATCGGCAACATCCCCTGCCCAACTGGTGCCATCCCATGAGATAACAGGATGGGCTATATCCCAGGGCTTACCGTTGAGGTCAACTGAGGCACGATTATACATGATGCGTCTGTTCAGTGGCCAGGCCCATCCCCAGCTAGGAAAGAGTCCAATATCTGAAGGGTCAGTCGTGCCCCGTCGCGCCGCCATGTTGCCCTCCTCAGTGTACATGCCACACCACAGCCAATTGCCACAACTGGTGGTGCCATCGTCCTTGAGACTGCCAGGGCTTGACAGTAGCTTACCTGTGTTCAAATCGTAGCCGTTCATCTCCTTAGCTACCTGGTGCACATCAGGGGGATCACTGTAATCCCAGGTCAGGTCGGTGATGGCTACGGCATTCTTTTCAGTCTGTCCTACATAAAGTTCTTTGAGCTTTAACATCAGCTTGTTTATTATCCACAGGTCGCTTCTAGCCTCGCCAGGGGGGGACGCCCCTTGGTAGCGCCACTGATTCCAACGGCAGGTATTGCAGACACTCCCTTCCTTTTCCAGTGAATGTGCCGCCGGTAGCAAAAAGACCTCTGTTCCAACATTAGCGGGATTGGCTCCTGCTTCTGGTTTCCATACAGCAGCGGTTTCTGTTTCCCAGAGGTCAATCACCATCATCCATTCTAGCTTTCTCAATGCTTGGCGCGCCGTTGCACTATTCGGTCCGCTCACTGCAGGGTTCATTCCCCAGCAGATAAGCCCTTTTATTGTCCCATCGTCTATTGCCTTGAACAGGGGTTGCCAGGAATAGTCACCACCCCTCTTAGGCAGATAGCTGAAGCTGGTATTATGGTCAGTGTCACCATACCAGGCCTTGAGTATACTGGTAAACCGAGCCTTGTTCTCTCCATAGGCGGAAAGACTTTGTTCACTACTACTAGCTGGTCGAACACTCCCCGCCCCGGGGCCCCAGTGGTTGACCAGGCCCTGCAGGGTGCAGCCAAGCCCATTTACTGCCCCGGTGATGCCATCCAGCCCACCACCAGCTACTCCCATATTCCCCAGGAGAAGTTGCAATATACCAAAGGTTCGAACCGTCTGGGTGCCAGTGCTGCGCTGACAGGCACTGGAAGAGAAGACAATGGCTCCTGCCCTGCCTATTTGTCCGGTGGCAGCATAAGTCTGGCAAATCTGCTGGAAGGTGGTCTTGTCGGTACCAGTGATTTCGACTACTTTATCATCAGTGTAGCGGGCAAAGTGCTTCTTCAAAAGCTGGAAGACACAGTTGGGGTCAGTAAGCGTGGCATCCTTCTTTATCTTATCAGGCTGAGTCGCGTCCGATTGATAAGCCCACGTTTTTTTATCATACTTGCTACCATCCCACCCTGAGAATAACCCGTCCAGTGTGTCAGCCGGACCAGTGAAGTCAGGATTAACGAGGTAGGAAGCATTGGTGTATTCCTTGACATAGGTCATATTGTAGTTACCGGGATTAGCTTCCATGTCATCAATGACATGCCTTATCATACCGCCGACAAAGGCGATATCAGTGCCGGGTCTCACTCCAGCATACAGGTCAGCCCTGGCTGAGGTGCGGGTGAAGCGAGGGTCAACATGGATAAGCTTGGCTCCCTTCTCCATAGCTCGGGTAGCCCACTTAAAGGCAATAGGAAAGGACTCAGCCATGTTACCGCCGATGACCATAATGCAATCGCTGTTGCCCAGGTCTATCCAGTGGTTCGACATTGGTCCTCTACCCACCGTTTCCCCATCAGCAGCCACCGCCGACGAAACGCATATTCGGGCTTCGTTCTCAATATAGACTAGACCCAGAGCACGCAACATCTTGCTCATTAGATAGGCTTCTTCGCTATTAGGGAATACACTGCCTATTGAGGCTATCGCTTCAGTGCGATTAACAGTATTGACGCTGCTGTCTATTTCAATAAAACTATTGTCACGGGTAGCCTTGATTTTGGCAGCAATCTTGGCTATGGCATCATCCCAGTTCATGTCCTTCCAATCTGCAGCCCCGGCAGCACGGTACTTGACTGTGGTCAAACGTTCTTCATTATTAGCTACCTGATATAAGGAAGCACCTTTGCTGCAGAGAGAACCCTCATTAATAGGGGAATCTGGGTCGCCCTCAATGTTAACGATCTTTCCATCTTCCACTGCCATGATGGCACTGCAGCCCACCCCACAGTAGGGGCAGATAGTAGTCCTCTCCCCGATTTCCTTTTTCAGGGGTAGTTGCTTGGGAAAAGTAAAGGCCTTATCTTGTTTTAGGACACTATACAGGAAAAAACCACCAGCTCCAGCCCCAGACGCCTTAAGGAAATCTCTTCGGCTCAGCTCCACGATTTATCCCTCCTTTGAGTCTATTGACCTGACATGGAGATTAAACAGTGCTAAAATATGTTGACCGGCGGGTCAATGGCTATTAGTAGCCAAAGCTTATTATACCCTATGGGGGTATGGTATATCAAGAGCTAAGATAAAATTCTTGGAGGATGTAATGGCTAAGAAAGAAGAAACATCACAGGAGATGTTGCTGAAACGGCTGAAAAGGATAGAGGGGCAGGTCCGCGGCATTGAGAAAATGATTGTTGATGGCCGTGACTGTGAGAGCTTGGTGACCCAGCTGGCGGCTGTCCGTTCTGCCATCGAGAGCGCCGGCGCACTGGTGCTAAACAATTACATGAAGATTTGTTTTCGCAAAGGTGTCAAAGCGGATTCGGCTAGTATTGATTCTCTGGCGCGGGCAGTAGCTATTTGGGGTGGGGTGCGGATTGGTGACTAGGCATAAGCCAGACATGGGCCTCGTATTCAATGGTTGTCTGATTTGTGTTATACTGAAACAAGACCAGGGTGACTTAAAGGCAGGATGAGGAGGGAGAAAAGAGATGCTAGTACACGGGGTTATGACCAGAAATGTAGTTACCGTCTCACCTGATACTTTTGTTGGGGATGCTCTGAAAATCATGAAGGAGCATAATTTCCGCCGCTTGCCAGTGGTAGATGATAATGGTCGGCTGGTAGGTCTGGTTACCGAGAGTAGGCTTGAGCGTGTTAAGCCTCGGACCACTGCCCCCCTCCTTTGGCAAATCACTTATCTTATAGCCCATACTACTGTTGGTGATGTCATGCGAAAGAAAGTAGCCACTGTTAAGCCCACTGACACGGTTGAACAGGCGGTAGCTAAAGCTCAATCTGCCAAGGTGGGGACACTGGTCGTCGTTGACAAGGGCAAAATTGTGGGTATTTGTACCACTAATGACTTCTTCTATAGGATTGTAAACCCAACACTGGGTATAGGTGAACCTGGCACTCGGATTCTTATAAACGGGGCTGGCGATGGCAAGTCCGCTGAGCAGATTATCAGCTGTATCAACCGGTTAGGGGTAGGGATTAAGCTAATATGGATATCCCCCTCTTTTGTGACTAAAGAGAATGACATCACCCTACAACTGGATACTGAGGATGTCACCAGGGTTATCAAGGAATTGGCAGAATTGGGTTACGAAGTCATTGTAAGACAGCGCTAAATTCGGTTGTTGAGCTAAAATATGCCAGCGTAGCTCAGGGGTAGAGCAGCGGTTTCGTAAACCGCCGGTCGTCAGTTCGAATCTGACCGCTGGCT
>JAUVZE010000081.1 GCA_030602665.1 Dehalococcoidia bacterium | reverse complement strand
GCTGACAAAATAAACACTAATTCAGCGTCCGGGTCACCCTCTGTTGCTTTGCTAACGATTTCGCAGAGCCTCTTGAGCGCATTTCGGCTTAGTGTCAACGACCTTGGTGGCAGGGTTATTTCCGTTTTATGCATTTCTGATGGCCTTACTTGTTCTGCTTGAATCCTAGTCAAATGTAATGCATTTGTCAATATTTTCATCCTCCCGACATACTATTCTTCACCTGGATAGCGTGGACAAGGCATTTGACATCGTTGCATAAGTGTGCTTACAATAATAAAACAACTTAATACCGAGGTGAGAAATGAAATTAGTAGTTATTGGTTTTGGACAATGTGGCGGGAGGGTTGCCGATGAGTTTGCTCGAATAAACAAGAGAGCGCGCTTTCAGCGGGGGATTGAGATAACCCCTGGTGTCTTTGCGGTAAACACTGATGTTGCTGATTTAAGTGGACTGCAGAATATAAAGTCTGACTACCAGCATAGAATCCTCATTGGAGGGCGAAAAACCAGCGGTCATGGTGTGGGCAAGATAAATGAGCTGGGTGCTGAGATAGCCAGGGAGGATGCCGATAAGGTGGTAGATGCTATAAGAAGCACCAAGCGATTCTTTGAGACTGACGCCTTCTTGCTGGTCGCCGGTGCTGCCGGCGGCACTGGCTCAGGAGCAATACCAATACTGACACAGCACATAAAAGAGCGCTATGGGGATAAACCAGTATATAACCTTATTATCCTCCCTTTCCAGCACGAAGAAGAGACAGAGGAAAGAACTATCTATAATTCGGCAGTATGTCTTAAGTCCGCTTACTCAGTGGCTGATGCCGTATTGCTGATTGATAACCAGAGGTATGTCAGAAAAGACTTCTCTTTAAGAAGCAACATGGCCAAAATCAATGAACTAATTGCCGAGCCATTCTACAATCTACTCTGTGCTGGCGAGGAGAAGAAGGCAAGGCACATTGGGGTCAAGATGCTTGATGCTGGAGATATAATACAGACTTTGGTAGGGTGGACAGTAATCGGCTACGGTAAATCGCCTCTGGCACTAATCAGGCTTCCTTTTGAGCGAGCGCGTAACTTCAGGAAGAAAAGCACCGAAACTCATAAGGGAATTCAAGCGATGGATGAGGCACTGAGTGAACTCTCACTTAAGTGCAACCCGGCCGATGCCGGCAGAGCCCTGTATCTGCTGGCTGCTCCAGCTAAGGAAATGAATATGGACCTGGTTAAGGAACTCGGAGACTATCTAAAAGACCTAGCCTCGGAAGCCATCATTAGGAATGGTGATTACCCCAGGGAGAGGGGTGTGATGGATGTCACGGTAATCCTGTCTGAACTTAGCGATGTGGCCAAGGTCAGGGATTACTATAGTGAATCAGCCAGCTTCATCCATGATGTTAAACGGAAGCAAGGGGAGGCGGAGAGTAAGCTTAGAGTAATAGACGAAGCAGCCAAGGATATACCTTCACTACTATAAATTAGCCTATCCAAGTCTCTTAACTAGAACCGCCGGGCATAAACAATAAAAGGCGACTTAAAAGCCAAGGAGTTTTGGGCAAAGCAAGCTGTAATTGCCGCTGAGAAACATTGTTTTTCAGCGGCTTTTATAATATGGGATGCTGTTGATTTAGTTCTCTTTATTGTCAGTTGCCATACGCCAAGTTGCCGATGTTGTTAAGGTCTTAAATTACCTAAATAAAGAAAGCCAGCACCGTGCCATACGTAAATTTTACTAATTTCAATACCCACCGGCCTAAACCCCCTTTGGAAACCAGACAATATAGAGTATAATATAAGCAGGCGAAGATGGCATCTCAGGTTTTTTATCGTAAGTGGCGTCCTCAAACCCTAGCTGAGGTAGTTGGTCAAGAGCTAGTAACCCAGACACTACTCAATGCTTTGAGCAGCGGGCGAGTGTCTCACGCCTATCTTTTCTACGGTCCACGAGGTACCGGCAAGACCAGCACCGGGCGCATTTTGGCTAAGGAGGTAAATTGCCTTACCAACGGTAAGGGTGAACCGTGTAATACATGTGATATGTGCCAGGCAATAACCGAGGGTAGGGCTTTAGATATGGTGGAGATTGATGCTGCCAGTAATCGTGGCATTGATGATATCCGAGACCTCCGGGAGAAGGTAAACTATGCTCCCAACCAAGCCCGTTACAAGGTCTATATTATAGATGAAGTCCATATGCTTACCAAGGAAGCCTCTAATGCCTTACTTAAGACCCTTGAGGAGCCTCCTCCACATGTTATCTTCGTCCTGGCTACCACCGAAGCTCATAAAGTTCTGCCTACCATCCTGTCACGATGCCAGCGCTTTGACTTCCGGCGGCTCTCTCAGGCAGACATAGCGGCCAAATTGGCCCGTATTTGTAGTGCCGAGGGTTTTCATATAGAGCTAAAAGCACTACAGCTTATCGCTAAGGCAGCCACTGGTAGCCTGCGAGATGCCGAAAACCTGCTGGAGCAGATAACCGCTTACTACGGCTCTGAGATTGAACTGGGTCAGGTTCAAGCTATCCTTGGCATCACCGGAGACTGGCGAACGAGAGAGCTAGTAAAGCATATGGTAAGTAATGATGTCTCCGCCGGGATGGCAACCATAAACAGCCTTAATAGAGATGGCTTGGATTTACGCCAGTTTAATCGGGAACTGGTGGAGTATCTCAGGGGACTGCTGCTGGTAAAAACTGGTTCCGACGATGCTGTAGACCTCACCGCTGAGGATTTGGCGGAACTGAAGGAGCTAGCGGTTAAGGCCTCTCTACCTCAGATACTCAGGGCGGTCAAGCTCTTTGGTCAGCTTGAGTTTGGTTTTGATAACTACTCTACCTTACCCCTGGAGCTAGCCCTAGTTGACTGTGTCTTGTCGTCAGGGGAAGAAAGGGAAAGCACCATAAGTCAAACTGAGGTTGAAATTCGTCAACCCCCCAAAGCGGTTACCCCGCCCCCTCCCCAACAACCAATAGCTAAACCTGAGCCGGCTAGCGCATCCCAACCACCACCGGTAGAAAGTATGCCTGCCACCCCCCTTGATAGTGAAATTGAACGGCTGAGACTAAATTGGAGGCGGGTTATTGATGAAGCCCCGGCAGATATTAAGAGAACCAATGCCATTGCCCTGCTGAGAAGTGCTGGCGTCAAGCCGGTGACAATTGAAGATGATACTGTAGTATTAGCCTTCAGGTATAGTATCCATAAGGAAAATATGGAGAAGCCGGAAAATCAACAGGTAGCTGAAAAAATCATCAGCACCTTTCTTGGGCGTCCCTGCCGGGTGCGCTGTGTTTATGAGCCGCAAAATAATCACCTGGTTAAGGCAGCACTAAGAATGGGTGCCCAGGTTACTAGTGTGGAGGAGAAGTGAATAAGTTTATAATGCGTCAAGCTCAAGAACTTCAGGCCAAGCTAGCCAAGGCACAACAGGAGTTAAGCAACACTACTATAGAAGCCAGCTCCGGTGGAGGCGCGGTTAGGGTTACCATTGATGGTCAACAAAAGCTCCAGTCGGTAAAAATATCGCCAGAGGTGATAAATCCCGAGGATGTGGAACTCCTGGAAGATTTGGTATTGACGGCGGTGAGAGAAGCCATTGCTAAATCTCAGGAAGCTGCTGCCGAGCGTCTTGGCGGACTAACCGGAGGTCTTAAAATCCCCGGACTAACCTGACATAGCAGAACTTTTATCAGGGAAGTTTGAAGGAGATTAATCTAACAGGTGTCTAAGAGGGGTTTCGCCCCTCTTAATAAAAATTATCTTCTCCTTCCTTTCTCCATGAGAGGAGTAAAATATCAAAAGAGAGTCAAAGAGAGGCGAAGCCTCTCTTATATAACCGGTTCCCCTTCCTCTTGATAAGGAGAAGGGGATAAAGGGGGGGTCAGTAAATAAAAACTAAAGGGGGTGAGGTTGAATCAAGGTTTCATACCTACTTCGGAAGCAGTCTATAAACTTATTCAGGAGTTCAACAAACTACCTGGCATTGGTCCCAAGAGCGCCCAGCGGCTTACTTATTACTTGCTGCGTGCCCCTGATGAGCAAGCCAGGCTGTTAGCTGAGGCGCTATTATCCCTGAAACAGGAGACCAGGCTATGCTCCATCTGTTTTAATGTTACTGATTCTGACCCCTGCCTCATCTGTAGCCGCCAGGAGCGCGACCGCAGTAAGATTTGCGTGGTGGAGCAACCGCAAGATATCCTGGCTATAGAACATACCAAGGCCTATAACGGGCTGTATCATGTGCTCCACGGCGCCATCTCACCCACTGAGGGGGTAGGGGCTGACGATGTCAGAATCAAAGAACTTATGGAGCGGCTGCAAGGTGGTGCAGTAGACGAAGTTGTCCTAGCTACTAACCCCAATCTTGAAGGGGAGCAAACCGCCATGTATCTAAGCAAACTCATTTCACCTCTGGGTATCCGGGTTACCCGCCTTGCCCGAGGGCTACCCTTCGGCACCGAACTGGAATATGCCGATGATGTTACCCTGACTAGGGCTATTGAGGGGAGGCAGGAATTTTAGTCTTACCCAATGTTGCAAAGGGCTATTTTGCAAGCCAAGCTTCACTTACCAGGCTCGAAAATTGACTAAAGCAGGAGGGATAAATGGCTCAGCAGATTGTCTACATTAGATATTTTGGACCGATAGATGACGAGAGAGTAAAGAAATTAATGGCTACGGTAGAACAGAAATTAAAAGAAGGGACAGAGCGATTTGTCATCTTGATATCATCCCCTGGAGGTAGCGTCTTTCACGGAATTTCAGCCTACAACTTTCTTAAAGGTATCCCAGCAGAAATTCTAACTTTCAATTTTGGTAGTATTGACTCTATGGCTGTTTGCCTATTCTGCGCAGGGTCTAAGAGACTCTGCGTGCCACATGGAAGGTTTCTCATACATGGCATTGGCTTTGATGTACCCACAGGCGCAAGGTTTGATGAGAAATCACTAGGGGAACGCATGACCAATCTTAGAAACGAGCGGGAAACTATTTGCCGCATCATAGCTGACAACACTGGAAAGAAACTAGAAGATGTCGAACAAGATATGTTCAGAGGGATTACCCTAACCTCGGAGCAAGCAAAAGATTATGGTCTAGTTCACGAAATTAAGTCTGAGCTATTTGAAAAGCAAGCCGAGGTCATCAGCATAACCTAAAAAAGAAATTGAAAAATGTCCAAGCCACGAAATTATCAGACGGAAGCTGTTATCATTAAAAGATAGCTTATCAAAGGGTAGAGTGAAGGGGCTGCTCCCCTTCACTAACTATACTTCCCCCTTTCTTTTCAAGGAGAGGGGGACACAGGGGGAGAGGTTCAACTTAAATAAGATAAATTCAGATTTGGCGAACTGTGAGTTTGTTTATATGGCTGT
>JAUVZE010000035.1 GCA_030602665.1 Dehalococcoidia bacterium | reverse complement strand
CCGCTACACCCATCATACTCTGGGCAAGTGGGCTTCGCCTTAGTCTGTCCAGTAAGGATTTGATTGCTCTTTCCCTCTCGGAATCAAGCTTTGCCCTCGCCGCTGCCCACCGCTGAATTTCTTCCTCAGCTATACCAAGCTGCCGGGCAACTTCAACGGTTCTTTCCGTCACTATCCATGAATAATGGGTAATCGACTCAACCTTTCTCTCTATGCCTCGGGCGATGGCATCCAGTCCACTAGGGACTTTACCAGTAGCCGGCTTGGTCTCTAAGGCGGTGCGTATACTGGCGTCTACTCTATCTAGCACAAATGGTTTGACAATATAGTCTGAGGCCCCTAACTTCATAGCCTCAACAGCGGTATCAACATTATTGACGGCGGTTATCATAATAGTCGCCGTTTTGCCATGATTTAACCATATCTCCCGCAACACCTCCATACCGGACATGCCAGGTAGCCTAATATCCAACAAAACTACATCAAAGTCCTCTGTAGCCAATTTGGTGAGAGCATCATTACCGCTGAGAACCGTAGTGCATAAATAGCCCCGCTCACTTAGTTCAGCATGGAGAAGGTCACATACCACCTGTTCGTCATCAACAACCAGGACACTTGGCTTTTGGTTAACCACTGCCTACCTCTTTTCCTTCACCAGCAGGCCTAAGCACTGACTTTGGCCGGGTATTGTTTGAATAGATGATAATTTTTGTCTCTTATTATCTATTAAAGTCTATTAAAAGGGATTATAGGATAGTTTAGTCCACACACCGCCTTTCTGGCAAGGTTCTTCATACCGATTGTTAGTCATTTATATCCCCTCTACGCTCTTGTGAACTCCGTCAAAATCGTTTTTTCGTTTAATATTTAACTCATAGATGTGAAGAGCCTGGTCATTACGGAATTTTCACTATTAGAACCCAGTGGTTGGAGGTCTAAATTGTGTACAAAGTCAAGATGTATGGGCAAAAGTAACATCAATTGGGGACGACTACTGCTGTGCTCGTGGTAATGGGGGCTAGTAAAGTTTGGAGTCAGGTAATTTAGCTCTATATTGGCTTCGTTTCGTATCAGCTCGGTCTCTTATTTTTATGTTTAAGAAACCCATTTGGTATTCTTCAATCAGCCCTTCGCCGGCGAAGCTAAAGTACCTATTCTCGCCGATGATAATATGGTCTAAGACCTTAATCTGCATAATGCTGGCGGCATAGAGCAGGTCTCTGGTTAGCTCCTTATCACTAGTGCTGGGCTCGGGGTTGCCCGAGGGGTGGTTATGAACAAAAATCAGGGAGACGGCATGGTGTTTAATCGCCCTTTCCATAACCTCACGGGGGGAGATGAAGCTTTTGTCCGGCGTTCCGCTAAAGAGGTCTTCGGTTTCAATAATCTGATTCTGGCTATTGAGATAAATAACCTTGAATACCTCCTTCTCGAGGTCTCGCATTGAGTGGTAGAGATAGTCAAAAACCTCTTGAGCAGATTTATGAATGGGCTTATCAATTATCTTCTCTTTAAGAAACTCTCTGGCTACTGCCTGCACCAGCTTGATACCAAAGGCACTATGAGGACCAATCCCATCTATCTGCTGTAGTTCCTCGGTCGAAGCTTCCAGAACCCCCCGTAGGGTTTTGAATTTCTTAATAGCTTCTTTTGCCTGCTGTTTACAGTCTTTACGGGGGGTGCCTAAGGTCAGGAGTAACTCAATAATCTCATAGTCGTGAAAACCTTTAAGCCCCGACTTGATGAACCTTTCCCGCAGTCTCTCTCTATGTCCTTCTGTCGTGTTATTGGAAGCCATTTTTGGATTTTCCCTCAACCAACCTTAGAAAAATTATATACTCTTTCGCCTTTTCTTAATAGCCTAAACAAGCCTTTATCTGTTATCTTGGTTCTTATTTCATCTTCTTTCAGGTGATGGTCACTGAGAGATAGGATGCCATTCGGTTTCAATACTCGGTGCAACTCGGCTAATACTTCATTTGGTTCACTTAAGCCGTGAAGAGTGTCAAATAATAGAGCAACATCTATGCTCTTGTCTGGTAATCCAGTTTTGCAATCGGAGCAAATGGTTTCCACATTCGTCAGTTGCTTTTTTGAAGTGATACTCTGAACCCTTTGAATGGCAAGTGGATGGATATCCAAGGCGTAAATTTTCCCTGATTTGCCCACCAATTCAGCGGCAGCGATTATATAACCCCCAGGACCACACCCATAATCCAGTACATGAAACCCTGGTTTTATCCCCGCCTCTTTCAAGACATTCATCCGGGGTAAGAAGAAATCACGAAATTTGTAACCGAAAGACATCAATTTGAAATGAGAATCGGACATTGGTTTATCCATGGGAGTTTCCTCCCTTACAGCTACTATTAATCGGATTCTACCCCGAATCCATCCTCTCCCACCAGCTCCACCAGCCGCTGGTGGAGTTCGGGACAGTAGTTCGTGTAGATATTGGACAGCCTCAGGTTAATAACCTTTCCCTCACTGGTAACACGCAGGCTGACCTCATCCTGCCCGGGGAAGTCTCTGAGGGTATCAAGCAATCTATCTAGAGAGGTAATATCACGAGCCTCATCGCTAGTCTGGCTGATACTGATTACCAGCCGACGACTCTCGGCTGGTGCCTCATCAGCTTCAGCAGTAACCACTGCTTCCACTTCAGCTGCTTCTGGTTGGTAGCGACGAACACGGTCACAGTTTAGCTGCACCCGGTCATCCCGTAGCCTTACCTTGCCCTCAACTAGCAGTATATTTCCTTCCTGCCATAGGTCTCTAGTGTTCTCATAGACCTTAGGCCAGACCATAATCTCAACCCTGCCGTCTAAGTCCTCCAGCACAGCACTGGCAAAGGGGCGTCCATCCTTAGTGAACAGGTAGCGAACTGAGGCCACCATTCCAGCGACGCTTACAGTTTGCCCGGCAAGTTCAGCATCAATCTGACCGCATAGGGTCCCAGAGTCTATCTTATTGACAAAAGGTCTGAATGGGTGCTCGGAGAGGTATATTCCCATCAGCTCCTTCTCCCAGGCTAACTTCTCCCGGGTAGAAATGTCGGCTGCCTCAAGGTCAAGGCTAGGCAGGGGAACTGGCATCGCCTCACCCCATAGGTCAAACATAGTGGATTGCCCGCTTTCCCGTAGACGCTGCTCTCGCTGAGCTAGAGACAGGATACGGTCAACACTCTGGAGCAAGGCCCCACGGCTGCCTAAGGAGTCCAAGGCGCCTACCTTAACCAGGCTTTCCATTACCCGCTTGTTCACACCACGCAGGTCAGACCGACGGCACAGGTCTTCAATAGATTTGAACTCCCCCCCTCTACTGCGCTCGGCAATGATAGGCTCAATAGCTCCCGGACCTACATTCTTGATAGCGGCTAGCCCAAAACGAATGGCTGGGGTATTATCTTCTCCCTTTTCTATAGAAAAGCTAATCTGGCTGCGGTTTATGTCGGGAGGTAAGACATTTATGCCCAGGCGACGGCATTCAGCCACCGCACTCGCCACCTTCTCCAACTGACCAGCTTGGGTAATCAGGAAAGCGGTAATATATTCAGCGGGGTAGTTTGCCTTGAGATAGGCAGTTTGATAGGCAATGAGGGCATAGCTTACACTGTGAGCCTTGTTGAAGGCATAGCCGGCAAAGGGCTCAATAAGAGCAAAGACCTTACCGGCAACCTCAGCAGAGAATCCGTTCTTCTTAGCTCCAGCAATGAAGTTACGCCTTTCTTTTTGCATAACCTGAGGAATCTTTTTGCCCATTGCCTTACGGAAAATATCAGCCTGCCCCAGGCTATAGCCAGCCAGCGCCTGCACAATAAACAGCACCTGGTCTTGATACACAACCACCCCGTAGGTCTCCTCAAGGATATTAGCTAGGGCAGGGTGGGGATAGCGGATGGGCTCAATGCCGTGTTTGGCTTTAATGAAGGTAGGGATGTGCTCCATTGGTCCGGGGCGATAGAGGGCTACCACGGCAGCAATATCACTGAAGGCGGTGGGTTTAAGCTCCTTGATATAGCGGCGCATGCCAGCTCCCTCCAACTGGAACACACCAGCCGTCTCTCCTGAAGAGAGCAAGGCAAATGTCTTAGCATCATCCATTGGGATATGGCGCAGGTCAATCTCAATGCCGTGGTTCTGGTAAATAATCTCCTTCGCCTTACTCAGGATGGTGAGATTAGTCAGCCCGAGGAAGTCCATCTTGAGTAGACCAATCTGAGCAATGTCTTCCATAGTGAACTGGGCCATAACCTGCTCTTGACCATTACCCTTGCTTACCCGCTGTAGCGGAACATATCTGGTGAGTGGCTCTCGGGATATGACCACACCGGCGGCATGCGTACTGGCATGGCGAGCAATACCCTCTACCCCTCGAGCTTGGTCAACCAGGTTATGAATGATGGCATCTTCATGGTAAATAGCTCTTAGCTCACCATTTTCTTCCAGAGCTCGTTCCAGGGTCATATTCGGGGAAAAGGGCACCAACCTGGCAACGCGGTCAACATCGCTATATGGCATGCCCAGCGCTCGTCCCACATCCCTGAGGGCGGCCCTAGCACCCAGGGTGCCGAAGGTAATAATCTGGGCGACATGGTCATGTCCATATTTACGGGATACATAGGCAATGACCTCATCACGGCGGTCATCCTCAAAGTCCAGGTCTATATCCGGCATTTCTTGGCGCTCCAGATTAAGAAACCGCTCGAAGACCAGCTTATGTTCAATAGGGTCAACCGCAGTGATACCCAGGCAATGAAGGACAATACTGGCAGCAGCACTTCCCCTAACCCCGAACAGAATGTTCTGCTTTCGGGCAAAAGAAATAAGGTCCCAGACAACCAGGAAGTAGTTAGCAAACTGGGTCTTTTTTATTACCTCCAGCTCATAGTCCAGTCGCTGCTCTATCTCCGGCGTGGGGTGGGGGTAGTATTGGTGTAAGCCCTGGTAACAAAGGTCAGCCAGAAACTGGTCAGCAGTTTTCCCCTCGGGTAGCTCTATCTCGGGGAGGTGTAAGCGTCCAAACTCAAGCTTAAGGTTACACATTTCAGCGATGCGCTCGGTGTTCTCCACTGCCTGAGGAATATCACTGAATAGCTCAGCCATCTCCTCGGAGCTCTTGAGGTAGAAAAAGTCGCCAGCCATCTTCATTCTCCTCTCGTCATAGATAGAGGAGTTTGTTCCGATACACAGGAGCAAGTCATGGGCCGAGGCATCCTCCTGGTTGACATAGTGGACATCATTAGTCGCTACCAGTGGAATACCAAGCTCGTCTCCCACAGATATGAGACCCTGGTTTACTAGCTCCATCTCAGGAATGGGCTGTCGCATAATCTCCAGGTAGAAATCACCAAATGTCTGCTTATACCACAGTGCTGCCTCTCTTGCCTCCTCGTAGCGTCCCTCCCGAATGAGACGAGGGACCTCACCGGCAACACAGCCGGAGAGGGCGATAAGCCCATGGTGATACTGCTGTAAAAGCTCTTTATCCACCCTTGGCCTGTAGTAGAAACCCTCAAGGTGTGCTTTAGTGGTGAGTTGAATAAGGTTGTGGTAGCCAGTCTGATTTTTAGCCAGCAGAATGAGGTGGTAGTTATTTTTATCGCTGGCATCACGGCTGAAGCGGCTGTTAGGAGCGACATAAATCTCGCAACCAATGATGGGCTTTATGCCTACCTCCCTGGCTGCCAGGTAGAACTGGATGGCACCATACATAACCCCGTGGTCGGTTATCGCCAAGGTGTCCATACCCAGCTCTTTGGCTCGCTCAACCAGTTGAGGAATGCGGCTCATGCCATCAAGCAGACTATACTCGGTATGGACATGGAGATGAGTGAACATAGCACCTTCTAGCGGAATAAAATTCGCTTATTATTATAACACAGGGCCTTTGTTTGGGGGTATGCTTCTGTACTCTTTTAAGCTGTAACGGTTCAGAAATTAAGCAACAAATTTATTTTGACTGCTTAGCAACCTATCCCCCTAACCCCCTTCCCTTACAAGGGAAGGGGGAACGTAGGTAAGAGAGGGGCTTCGCCCCTCCCAAAATCTCTCTCCTCATGGCTTACGGGGGATAGAATCTTAGGCAGAGTTTAAGTGAGGCTTCGCCCCCCTGAATAAATCACCTTCTGCTTGCAATAAGGGAGGCTTGAGCACAAATTGTAACAGGAAGTTTGAAGGGGCGAAGCCCCTTCAAAGAATGTCCTTCCCCTCTTCTTTGTAGGAGATGCCCTAACCTAACAGGGTGTCTAAGAGGGGCTTCGCCCCTCTTCTAAAACCAATTCCCCCTCTCCTTTGAAGGAGAGGGGGATACAGGGGGTGAGGTAGATAATACTGTTCTTTTTAGCCACGACAGTGTAAAATCTGGATAGGCGAAAGAGGATGAATCTGAAAATTCTTAGTATTGCCGCTAAATGGCTATTTATACTGTGTCTGCCTGTCCTGTTGTTAACAGCCAGCATTGGCTGGGCAGTAAATAGCCTCTGGCTTTATCAATATGGCTTTGAGAAGTACAATATCAGTCAGACTACCGGCCTGGCTGACACAGAACTGGAGAAGGCAGCCAGGGGATTAATTAGCTACTTTAACTCAGATGAGGAGGATATTAGTCTTGCCGTAGTCAAGGATGAGCAGCCATTTGTCTTGTTTAATCAGCGGGAGGTAATCCACCTTAAGGATGTCAAGGGACTGATTTGGCTGGACTACTGGGTTTTACTGGGAGCACTCGTTTATGCTTTGACTTATGCTGGACTTAGCCTCTTCTGGCGGAGAAAGAGATACTGGCGGCGGCTGGCTTGGGGAGTGCTTGGGGGAGGTGGTATTACTCTTGCCTTAATGCTGGCTCTGGGGCTAGGCACGCTACTGCGCTTTGACCAGCTATTCTTACAGTTCCATCTCATCAGCTTCACCAATGAGTTCTGGCAGCTTGACCCCGCTAAAGATTACCTGATAATGCTCTTCCCCCAGGGCTTTTGGTATGATGCTACTCTGTTCTGCGCCCTGGCCACCACGGTTGGGGCAGTGGTTCTGGGCGGGGCGGCTGGGGTGTATTTGAAGAGAACAAAAAGACAGACCTCTTGAAAGGACAAGCATGGAAGCAGGAAGGAAAAGGAGGAGGGCGAGAGCCAGGGGAATGATACTTGCCCAGTGTCCTGTCTGCCACGGGACAGGTACAGTACCTAGGGAAGCTCCGCTACTTGCCAATCCAAAGGACCCACTGGTACGCGCTTACCAGACAAGGCCTAAAACCTGCCCGAGATGCAACGGCAGTGGCTGGGTTGGGGTGGGGTAGGTGGTGACTGTAGGGTGGGGGGTATCTACCTGAAAAAATTAGGTGAAGAAACTGTTCAAGGTGCTGTTAGCTTTCGTTCTCTTTACGTTTTGCCGCTTCCTTGTTCTTGGTTACAAGCCATGATATCGCAAGGTGCAAGATACAATTCGTTGCTTCGATGAACGCTTCTACGGATTCTATCATCTCTTTTTCTCTCCACGGTCGGCCTAGGCCTGGTTTTCCAACGGAAACAATAAATGACCGAGATGAATAGTCACTCTCAGCAAATGGTGCCAGTATGTGAGGCATTGAGAGGTGGATAAAGCCCGATGTTTTCTCGTAGACACTGTTTATCCATGGATACAACTTTGAAGCTTCGGTTCTGAGATACACATCTGATAACGACTTACCATCTTTAGACTTGATTTTGTAAAGCGGTTTATCTTCTAATAACGGAAGTAGTAGAGAATGTGGGTCAGCTACTAGCCAACAGGCATAAAACCGAATGATACTGTCTACTTGCAGGCGTAAGAGAGCATTGGCACAAAGAACATTTTGTTTCTCAACCATTGTCGTGAAGCCATCTATAAGAGAAAGCGACCGGTTAATAACCCCAGTAACTATTTGATCGACTCCAAATATTCTCCCCCCATCCGCCTCCAAAATCTGACGAAGCACATCAAGGTGTGTATCGTAACTATTACGCAGATGAATGATACGTTTCTCCACACTCTTAGGAATGTTACTCATTTCCCATAACCTCTTTTAATTTTAACCTCTCCTCTCCTCACCCGCTTCAACCTACTCATCGCCTCATCCTTTTCTCTCTAATTCCCGGTTTGGCTTATTAAAACCTGAGCTTTAGGGTTACTATCTCAAAGGGCTTTACCTCTAATTTTAGAGTATCTGAACCCGCCGCAAGCTCCTTCTCTTCCCTCTCCAGAAGGTCAGTTACCCAGGCCTGCTTTATCGGCTTGAATACCTTTAATTCGGCTTTGGTGGTCTCGCCTACGGTTTCAAAGAATCTCAATATTACATCATCGCCCTGTTCCGCCTTTTTCAATGCCGAGAGGATAAGATTACTTGGCGTAAGCTCAAAGAAGGAAAATTCCGCCGGCAAATCACCCTTGGAGTCGGCAACAAAAGGTATCAGTGAATGATGATATTCCTGAGCCTCTTTATACACCCGAGCCTGCCGCCAATCGCCATCATGAAACTGGAGGCCATACTCAAAGGTATAGGGCCTAAGTTCCAAGGCATCCTGAGTGGGCACTAAAGGACCAGCCTCTCCATCAGCCGAGAGCCCGGATACGCTTCGGAGAAGGGTAATATAGACAGAACCCTCCACTATCTCCGACGCCGGCAGCCCTTTATTCATAAATGTTATCCCTCTTGTCCCGTCACTGTAATCAAACCAGCTCATGAAGTTAGGTATTGCCGAGGGCTTAAACCCTCCGCCTCGGCTACTAAAATACTCGGTTGGCTCGGGAATAACCCCAAATTGCGTCTCCCGAAAGTAGGT
>JAUVZE010000041.1 GCA_030602665.1 Dehalococcoidia bacterium | reverse complement strand
TTTATTAACCTCATCCCCTTAATCCCCCCCTCCCTTAATAAGGAGAGGGAGAATTGTTATGGAAGAGAGGCGAAGCCTCTCTTTGACCCGCATAGTCTAGGGCAGCCAGGGGGGCCCAGAGGGGCGCTAGCCCCTCTTTATTTAGCTTCCCCTTCTCCTTCAAAGGGGAAGGGGATACAGGGGATAGGGTAGATAAACAATCCATGAGCTAACGAGTTGTCAACGAAGGTTAACCTATGTTATTACAGTATATCCTCTCAGATTGCCAACAGGAGCCGGGTTACCCCTAAGATTTGTGCCGGGCAGTGTAGGATATCTAGCTTCAGCCGTGTAATGGGAAAGATAGATTAGCGAGGCTTTGGATTTGGCCAGATATGTGACTAATAACAAGGGAACTGTCTTCCAAAAGGTCTTGCTTTGGTTTATAATGGCGAGGGGAAGCATTAGAGAATGACTAGCCAACTATCTGACATGAGCTTAAAGGCTATCGGCACTGTCAGAAACAAAGTTAAGCAAGCACCAGGCCCCTGCTTTGACTGGTGGGGAATAGTTTCGGAAATTGTGGTCAATAGTCGCCTGACTGAGGCTCTGGACGGACTGGAGGAATTCTCCCATATTATAGTTCTCTATTGGATGCATCAGGTTGTCCGCAGCGGCGAACTATCACTTAAAGTCCATCCTAGAGGCAAGGCGGAGTTGCCTATGGTAGGGCTTTTTGCCACCCGCTCGCCAAATAGACCTAACCCGATAGGCAAGGCTACGGTTAGATTGCTGGAGCGTCAAGGTAACATATTAAAGGTTGAAGGGCTGGATGCTACCGATGGCACGCCGGTTATAGATATAAAACCCTACATCCCGGGATATGATTCAGCAACTGATGCCAAAGTGCCACCATGGACAACTACTCAATAAGCCAAACATTACTAAACACCTACCATCAACTGATGGCTCACTATGGACCCCAAAATTGGTGGCCAGCACAGGAGCCATTTGAGGTAATAGTTGGCGCTATTCTGACCCAATCAGCCGCCTGGGGTAATGTGGAGAAGGCGATAGCCAATCTAAAATCAGGCAAGGCGCTATCACCAGGAGCACTGCGCCGGCTGCCCCTCTCCGAACTAGCTAGGCTTATCCGCCCCTGCGGCTACTATAACGCCAAAGCACTAAAGCTTAAATCCTTTGCCTATTGGCTGGGTAACCACTACGCTGACGACCTTAACCAGCTGTTGGCTACTGATACCCCCCACCTCCGCCAGCAGCTTCTTTCCATCCACGGCATCGGGCAGGAGACAGCCGATTCTATAATATTGTATGCGGCTAATAAGCCAATTTTTGTTATTGATGCTTATACCCGTCGTATCATCAACCGCATTGGTCTAGCCCCGAACAATAGTAGCTACACCGCCTACCAAGCACTTTTTATGGACAATTTGCCCACCGATACCCAGTTATTCAATGAATACCATGCGCTACTAGTCTGCCTGGCAAAAAATGTCTGCCGAAGTTGCCCCCTCTGCCAGCAGTGTTGCCTCAATAATATCTGCCGCGGCTATATTGTTGACGCTAACTGCTAAGTCAGCTAAAATTAGCTACACTCACCCTTCAGGTTAACCCGATAAGCGGCTACGGGGGAAAGAACCATATGCCGTATACTACTATGTATATCAAAAAGGACCACCTAATCCGCTAACTCAGGAACCCATATCACCCGCAGTAGCCCTAGAAGGAGAAACGGTGGAAGAACAGAATTTGGAGGCTCTTACCGATAAGGTAGCTGAACTGATTATCAAAGCTAACCGAGTGGTGGTCTTTACCGGCGCCGGGATTAGCACCGAATCAGGAATTCCTGATTTTCGCAGCCCCGGTGGCATCTGGGACAGGTATGACCCGGATGATTTCACCTATCAGACGTTTGTTAGCCGCCCCGAAGCGAGGCGGAAGCATTGGCAGATGCTGGGAGAAGGAGGCCTCACCACCAAGGCTGAGCCAAACCCTGCCCACTATGCTATTGCTGAGCTGGATAAATTAGGCAAGCTTGATTGCGTTATTACCCAAAATATAGATAGCCTTCATCAAAAAGCAGGGGTACCTGATGACAAGGTGTTGGAACTCCATGGCAATATGCAGTGGGCGGTATGCCTGAGCTGTGGCCGGCGCTATCCTTTTGAGCAGATTAAAGCCAGGCTTGATGCCGGGGAAGAAGCTCCAGATTGCGAGGTCTGCCATGGTATACTGAAACCAGACGTTGTTCTCTTCGGTGAGGCACTGCCAATAAAGGTTCTGGAAGAGGCAACCCACCGCTCATATAACTGCGACCTTTTTATCGTGATTGGCTCAACCCTAATCATTCAACCGGCTGCCTATATGCCTGTCTATGCGGCTAGAGCGGGAGCCAAACTAGTTATCATCAATCTCAGTTCCACCCCTATGGACCAGCAGGCTACCGTCTTGATTAGGGCAAAAGCTGGTGAAACAATGTCACGGATAGTAAAGCAAGTAGCAAAAAACAATAGTTGAGTTTATTTATAGGTTGTTATTAAGATGAAACTAGCCGATAAGATATTAGCCGGCAACGTTCTAGCCGCTGCTAGACTTATGACTGAAATTGAGAATGGAGTCCCAGAGGCTGTTGCCGAATTGGAGACTATCTACCCCCATACCGGAAAGGCCTACATAGTTGGTGTCACCGGTCCCCCAGGTGTCGGCAAGAGCACCCTGGTTGATGTCCTGATTGGCATCTTAAGAAGGGAGAATATGACAGTTGGGGTGCTGGCTACTGACCCGACCAGCCCATTTACCGGTGGGGCGATATTGGGTGATAGAGTAAGGATGCAAAAACATAGCCTAGATAAGGATGTATTCATTAGAAGCCTAGCCAACAGAGGCTGGGGTGGAGGACTATCCAAGGCTACCATGAGTATGATTCATATTATGGATGCCATGAGCAAGGATATTATTCTGGTAGAGACGATGGGCACCGGACAAGCCGAAACAGATATTACCCGAGTTGCTGACACCTCCATTGTCATCCTGAGTCCAGGAATGGGAGACGAAATTCAAATGATGAAAGCCGGCATCCTGGAAGCAGCTGACATCTTGGTCATAAATAAGGCAGATAGGGAGGGGGCAGACAATCTACAACGCCAGCTAGAGATTATGCTTGAGATGAAGACTTATCTGCCCAATGAGTGGCAGCCCAGTATTGTTTTAACTGAGGCAATCTATGATAAAGGCACTGAGGAATTAGTGGCGGCAATCCTTAGGCATAGAGAATTCCTCATTTCCAGCGGAGGACTGGATAAGCGCCGTAAACAGAGGGCGAAGCTAGAGCTAGCTGAGGCTACTGAAAGTTCTCTGAAAGATTATATCTACCAGCAGATTAGTAAAGATGACTATTTTGAAAAACTAGTCGACGATTTAGTCCAGAGAAAAACCAATCCTCATTCTGCTGCCTCAAAGATTATTAATCAGTTTAAGCCAGTTATAGGACAAGGTGGCAAACAAAGCAAGTCAAGGTGATAAAATTCTGATTAGGAGGCAAGGATGGACTTCACATTAACTGAAGACCAAAAAATGCTCAGGACGATGGTGCGGGATTTTGCTGAGCAGGAGCTTCTCCCCGTAGCCAGAGAGGATGACCGAAGTGGGTATTATCGTCCCGAAATCATCAGGAAAATGGCCTCCTTAGGACTGGTGGCCGGACTATTACCACCAGAATATGGTGGCTCAGGACTAGATAATGTTTCCCATGCCATCCTGGTTGAGGAGATTGGCCGGGTCAACTTCGCCTATGTGGTTAGCATCTTTATGGTACAGGTATGTCTTGTTGAACTAACCATACTAAATTGGGGCACTAGGGAACAAAAGGAGAAATACCTGCCCCGCCTGGCTACCGGAGAACTTTTAGGTTGCTTTGGTGCGGTGGAACCAAATGTCGGCAGTGATGCTAGTGCGGTAGAAACCACTGCCCTACTGGATAAGGATGAGTGGGTACTGAGTGGCAGCAAAACCTGGATTACCAACGCCAGTGTGGCAGATATAGCCATCATCCTCGCCCGAACCGACACGAATAAGGGGAGAGGAAAACTGACTACCTTCCTCGTTGAGACCAAAACACCCGGTTTTACTGCCCGAGAAATTGAGGGGAAAATGGGTATCCGTGCTGCCAACACGGCCGAGGTGAGCCTTGACTACTGCTGTGTCCCTAAGGAGAATGTGGTGGGTGAAGTTGGACACGGGCTCAAGGTGGCGCTTTCGGCAATAGACAATGCTCGCTTCACTATGGGTGCTGGCTGCGTGGGAATAGCCCAAGCCTGTATTGACGCCAGCGTTAAATATGCTCAGGAGAGACAGCAATTCAAACGGCCAATTGGCCAATTTCAGCTAATCCAAGAGATGATTGCTGATATGATTACCGAAACTGAGGCGGCCAGATACCTGGTCTATCGAGTCGGCTACCTTAGAGACAAGGGCTTACCCTACTCCCGGGAGACGGCTATCGCCAAGTACTACGCTTCCAAGGTGGCTATGCAAGCCGCCGACAGGGCAATCCAAATTCATGGTGGCTATGGATATAGTGATGAATTCCCGGTAGAACGCTACTATCGTGATGCTAGAGTTGCCCCTTTATTTGCCGGTACTAACGAGATACAGAAGCTGATTATTGCCCAGCATGCCCTGGGCCTTAGTGCCATCACCTAGTCAGGCATTAAGTTTCAAAGCTAAACAGCGGTCTAGCTCCATCACCCGCCGAGTATTTGTCTCCACAGAACACTTTGTGCCCCATCTTCACCCTTCGGCCAATTAGCTCCATGGTAGCTTTACTGGGGGCGATGTCAATTAAATTACCCATTATCCATGGTCCTTCATCAAGTGCAACCAGCACTATAATATAGGGGACTTCACCCTCGCGCCCTTCTGCAGCTACATAGACAGTGGTAAAGGTTTCAATTTTACCATTGCCACTCAGTTCAACAATATCCATATCTGGACTAGCACATTTCCGACAAACCATCTTTGGTGGCACGGTAATGGCAGCGCACGAATTACACTTTAGGCCCAGTAGCTTATTTTTCTTAAGTGCCTCATTATACTCTTTGAAAGTAAGCTTATATTCCAATTTTAGCCTCCCAGAACTAAGTCACTTGTCTCTTACTAACCCCTCTGGAGAATCAGGTTACAAAGTGTGCCCCCATCTCCCCCCAGAGTATCAGTCATTCCTATTTTGGCTCCTTCAACCTGCCTCTCGCCACACTCACCCCTGAGTTGTCTTACTATTTCATATACCTGACCTGCCCCAGTAGCACCTATGGGGTGCCCCTTGGCCTTTAGACCACCAGAGGGATTTATGGCTACTTTACCACCAATAGCTGCCTCGCCCTTCTCCCAGGCTTCACCTGCCTGGCCAAAGTCAAAGAAGCCAAGGCTTTCGGCGGCAATTAGGCTAGCGATACTGAAACAATCATGAAGCTCACAGACATCAATATCTTGAGGGGTGAGCCCCGCCATTTCATAAGCCTGCTTAGAAGATATTTCCCTGGCTCTAATCCGCGGTAAGTACTCCTGTTGATTGGCTAAGGGTCCAGCTGAAGCTTGACCAATGCCAATAATATAGACTGGCTGGTTAGTCAGCTTTTTCGCCTTTTCTTCCGAGGTTAAAACCACCGCGGCAGCACCATCCGAAAATGGGCAGCAGTCATATAACTGGAGTGGTTGAGATACCATCGGGCTACCAAGCGCCTTTTCTATAGTTATTTCCTTATGGAAGTGGGCTCGGGGGTTAAGCATGCCATAGCGGTGGGATTGGACTGAGGTTACTGCCATTTGTTCCTTAAGCTTTTCTAGGGGTATGCCGTACTTTGCTGAATAAAGATGGGCTAGCATGGCAAAGACGCCGGGGAAGGTAATCCCGCAGGGGTATTCATAGCGGCTATCGCTGAACATAGCAAAGGTTCGGGTAGCCAGGGAGGTGCCCATGGTGGCAGCTCTTTCTGTGCCCCCGGCTAACACTACATCATAGAAACCGGAAGCGACCCACCAAAAGGCGTCCCTTATGGCCATGCTGGCTGAGGCACAGGCACCATCATACTTATTAGCTGGAATACCAAAGGCGCCAATATTATCAGCAGCAAAGGCTTGCACCATACCCTGCCCTTCAGTGAAGTCTCCCAAACAGTTACCCAAAAATAGAGCCTGGATGTCCTTCGGCTTCAAACTGGCTTCACTCAGGGCATCCATGGCGGATTCAGCAAAAAGCTCTACGCCTGTTTTTTCCTGGGCACCACTAAACTTTGTCTGCCCAACGCCAACTACAGCTACTTTTCTCATGCAACCCCCCTAAATTAGACTATTGGCTTCCGTGAGCAATACTACCAGAAATTTGCCAGCTCTGTCCAATCCTGCCATAAAGCTATTGTGTTTGAGCTGTCAACCAGATGTTAAACGGCTTGCTCATTAACACCTAAATAGAATAAGGACGATATAGTGCCGATTCCGCCACTAACTCGGCGATATCCATGACTCTGAGTGATTCTTCGACGCCTTTCGTCTTTATACCATCTTCAAACATCTGCAGGCAGAAAGGACAGGCAGTAGCCACCATCTGAGCCTTGGTATCAATTGCCTGCTCGGTGCGCACTTCATTGATTCTGCGGCCAGCACGGTTTTCCAGCCACATACAACCACCGCCCCCTCCACAGCAGAAGCCCCGCTCTCGATTGCGCCCCATCTCAACCAAGGTAATATCTGGCATGCCATTCAGTATCTGCCGTGGGGGTTCAAAAATATTATTATATCTCCCCAGGTAACAGGCGTCATGGTAGGTCACCACGCCTCTAGCACCTTTGATAATTCTTAGCTTGCCTTCTTGTAGCAAATTAGCCATAAACTCGGTGTGGTGCATTACCTCAAACTCTCCCCCAAACTGGGGGTATTCATTCTTTAGTGTATTATAGCCATGAGGACAGGCGGTAACTATCTTCTTCACATTATAGCTCTTCAGTAGCTCAATATTTCTCTGGGCCTGGAGCTGGAAGAGGTACTCATTACCCAAACGGCGGGCTGGCTCACCACAGCAGCTTTCCTCAGTACCCAGGATACCAAAGTTAATTCCGGCTAGTTTCATTATCTGGGCAACAGCTTGAGCTACCTTCATGCTTCTTTCCTCTAATGCCAAGGTGCAACCAACCCAAAATAGAATGTCTATGTTACTATCTTCAGCTAAAACCTTGATATCAAGCCCTTCCGCCCAGTCAGTCCTTGAAAATGTAGTTCCCCGCCAGGGGTGTCCCCTGGCTTCAATGCTACGCAGTGCCCCTTCCCCCGTCTCAGGAATAGATGCCTGCTCCAGCACCAGGTTTCGCCTCATATCAACAATTTTAGTCATCTGCTCTATACTGACCGGGCAAACCTCCTGGCAAGCACGGCAGGTAGTGCACTCCCAGATTACCTCCTCGGTTATCACTCCGCCAATCATGGCTGTGCCGGAATTGGCAGAAGAGGCTTCCGCTTTGCCATTAAGCAATTTGGGGCCTACCTCTAGCAAATGCTCTTTGAGGTTCAAAACCACTTCCCTGGGGTCGAGGGGTTGACCACTAAGTTGAGCCGGACAACTGTCGTGGCACCGGCCACATATTGTACAGGTATAAAGGTCAAGCAAGTCCTTCCAAGTGAAGTCCTGGATTTTTGCCACTCCAAAGGTCTCAGCCTGTTCCAAATCGATGGGCTCAAGGGCACCTTTAGGACTTAAATTCTTGAAGGCTATATTGGGAAAGGAAGCGAGAAGATGCAGATGCTTTGAGCGAGGGATATAGACCAGAAAGCCAAGGATTGTGGCGAAGTGAAGCCACCAAACACCCCGGTAGATTGCTACCAAGGTGCCTTCCGAGATACCGCTGCCGGCCACGAAACTAGCCAAAGCCGACCCAAGGGGGGGCCAAGAGGCGGAAATGTTGTAAGCAGCATAGCCAAAGCCTTCAATAAAAACATGAAGCACCATAAGGCTGAAGACCAGCAGCAAAATAACACCGGCTTCAGCACCTGCCTTCAGCCTCTCAGGTCTCATGATATAACGCCTGATAGCCGCCCAGATTACGGCTACGGTGATAAGTAATGCAGCAAAGTCCAGAATTGAGGAATAGACTATCTCAAAGGTGCTACCCTCCAGTATCGGGGAAAGGCCAAACCCTCCTCCAAAGCCAATAAAGATAATATAACCAAGAAGGAATAGGCTGAAACCAAAAAACAGGATAC
>JAUVZE010000097.1 GCA_030602665.1 Dehalococcoidia bacterium | reverse complement strand
CTGGAGCTGGGTCTGCCGGAAGAGATGGTGTGGCGCCAGCCCTTCCCCGGCCCAGGTCTAGCTATTCGTATTATTGGCGAGGTAACCAAGGAAAAACTAGAGCTCCTGCGTGGCGCTGACTGGATTGTAATGAACGAGATTAAGAAGGCAAAGCTATACCGCCAGCTATGGCAGAGCTTTGCCGTACTCACTGATGTCAAGAGCGTCGGCGTAATGGGCGATTACAGGACATACGGCTATCTGGTTGCCATCCGTGCTGTAACCAGCCAGGACGCCATGACCGCCGACTGGTCACGCCTCCCCTATGACCTCCTTGCCCGGATTTCCAACCGCATCGTCAACGAAGTCCCCGGCGTCAACCGTGTTGTCTATGATATAACCTCCAAACCCCCCTCAACCATAGAGTGGGAGTAAATAATAAGAAAAGGAGGTAAAAATGACCCTCACGGATAGAGAGAGAAAGTGCCCGTATCATAACCGTGTTCTTGTGAAAAAGGTAGTAGAAGAACCAATTGACCCATCTGGAATTTTGACGTTTGAGAAGAAGAAAGTAGTTTACCGTGTTTGTCCGAAATGCGACTATAAGGTTAGGTCAAATGAACAGCCATAAACAAAGGCTTTGATTTCTATTAGATACGAGGAGGGTACTAACGTGAAGGGTGACATTCTAACAAAGCTCGTCATAAGTCACAATGACAATGAGATAACGATAAAAGAAGGAGACATCCATGGTTTTTTGGATGTTGATATTTGCATAAAAGCTGAGACATACAGTGTTATGATGGAGAATTTTCCTACTGGAGTGGACAGAACTTTTAGCTTTGTAGTAGGAAGAGGTGCACTTGCTCAGTTCTGTGCGCTACTATTGGAGAAACTGAAGAACGTGTGATGTTAAATATTGAGTGGTATTTTGACGTATTTTGATTTTAATAGCCAATTCGTTTCGAATAAGCTTGATAATGTGAAAAGAGAAAACGCAGAAAGGAAAGTTTGAAGGGGCGAAGCCCCTTCAAAAACCCATCCCTCCCCCTCTCCTTGATAGGAGAGGGGGACACAGGGGGTGAGGTTGATAAGAATTATACTAGGAGGTAAACACTGAAGATATTAGTTGTTGGGGGCGGGGCTAGGGAGCATACCCTGGTCTGGAAGCTAGCCCAGAGTCCCAAAGTTAAAGAGATTTATGTCGCCCCGGGTAATGCCGGCACAGCTCAAATTGCCCAAAACCTTGATATTAAGCCGACTGATATTGAGTCGCTGGTTAAGGTAGCCCAAGAAAAGAGGATTGACCTTACTGTCGTTGGGCCGGAGGCGCCTTTAGCTGAGGGCATTGCTGACCAGTTCTTAGTCAGGGGCATGGCTGTTTTTGGTACGACTAAAAAAGCCACCGAGATAGAGTCAAGCAAGGTGTTTGCCAAGGAGCTGATGCAGAAGTACAATATCCCCTGTGCCCGAAGCACCAGCTTTTCTGAGTATAGCCAGGCAAAGGAGTATGTTCAGCAACAGAAACCACCTATTGTGGTTAAGGCAGATGGGCTGGCGGCGGGCAAAGGGGTAACTGTAGCCTTAACCACCCGGCAAGCTTTAGATGTTCTCTCCAACATTATGGAGTCTAGAATCTTTGGTGCTGCCGGTGACAAGGTGCTGATTGAGGAGTGTCTATCAGGAAGAGAGATGAGCGCCTTCGCTTTCACTGATGCCGACACTGTAGTCTCCATGCCACCCGCCTGTGATTATAAAAGGATATACGATGGAGACCGGGGAGCTAATACCGGGGGTATGGGTAGCTACAGCCCGCCATATTTTTACAGTTCAACCTTGGCCAAAACGGTAACCGAAACCATTATGGAGCCAACGGTAAAAGCCATGCGCCAGGAGGACAGACCATATAAAGGAGTCCTCTATGGCGGTTTAATGATTACCAATGACGGACCAAAGGTGTTAGAATTTAATGCCCGGTTTGGTGACCCGGAAGCCCAGGTGACCCTGCCCTTGCTCAAAACCGACCTGGTAGATATTATGCTAGCGGTAGTTAACCATCGCCTTGACCAAATAAATGTAGGCTACAGTGATGAGGCCTGTGTTGGTGTTGTCATGGCATCAGCCGGCTACCCCGGCAGCTACCAGACCGGCTTCCCCATTACCGGATTGGATAACTTAGATAAAGACATCCTGGTATTCCATGCTGGAACCAAGCTAGAATCGGGACAGGTACTAACTAATGGGGGGCGAGTGCTTACTGTCGTTGCCATGGGCAAGACTCTTGCTGAGGCAAGAAAAAAGGTTTATGCTAATATTCCCCGAATTCACTTTGAGGGCTGCCACTATCGGAAAGACATCGCCCTAATAAAAGAAGGTTAATAAAGGGATGATTGAAGGGGCGAGTCAAAAGGGAGTTTGAGAGGGACGGGGTCCCTCTCCGAAAACTACTTCCCCCTCTCCTTGAAAGGGCATACTAAAGGAGAGTCAAAGAGAGGCGAAGCCTCTCTTATATAAGCTCCCCCTCCCTTTATAAGGGAGGGGGATAAAGGGGGTAGGTTACTAAAAAATATCTAGGGGGAGAGGTGATAATAATATGCCACTAGTATCAGTAGTCATGGGTTCTAAATCAGATACTGAAGCCCTCAAGCCAACACTGGAGGTGTTAGACAAGCTTGGCATTAGCTACGAAGTAAATGTAATCTCAGCCCACCGTAATCCGGAAAGGGTAAGGCAATATGGACTGGAAGCCCAAAACCAGGGGATTGAGGTGATAATTGCTGCCGCCGGCGGGGCAGCGCACCTGCCCGGAGTTCTGGCAAGCTGGACTACCCTACCCGTCATTGGTGTGCCACTAGCCACCAGTGAATTAACCGGTATAGATGCCCTGCTCTCCATAGTCCAGATGCCCGCCGGGATACCGGTGGCGACAGTAGCTGTGGGGAAAGCTGGAGCCAAGAATGCAGCCTATCTAGCTGCCGAAATCTTAGGCTTGAAGCATGATGATATACGGAAAGCCTACCAAGAATATAGAAAAGATTTACAGGGAGATAACTAATGATTGAGCGTTATTCCCGCCCCGAAATGAAGAGGGTCTGGTCAGACGAGAACAAGTTTAACAAGTGGCTTGAGGTAGAGATTGCTGTTTGTGACGCCTGGGCTGAGGTAGGCGTTATACCGAGAGAAGCTGTACCCAAAATAAAGCTAGCCAAATGCAGTCTTAAGCGCATGGAGGAGATTTTAAAAGAAACTCACCACGATATGACTGCCTTTCTCGGTTCCTTATCAGAGAGCTTGGGTGATGAATCCCGCTTTATTCACCTTGGTCTTACTTCTTCCGATGTAATAGATACTGCCCTCAGCTTGCAGATGGTTGAGGCCACCGAGATATTGACTCAGGATATAAAGAACCTCATCTCAGTATTAGCCAAAAGGGCGATGGAGCACAAATATACGGTGATGATGGGTCGCACCCACGGTGTTCATGCTGAACCGATTTCCTTTGGGTTGAAGCTAGCGCTATGGACTCAAGAGATGAGACGCAATCTAGAGCGACTTGCTGAAGCCAAGAGGGCAATTGCCGTGGGTAAGATTTCAGGAGCCGTCGGCACCTATGCCACTGTATCACCTGAGGTTGAGGAGAAGGCTTGTGCCAAATTGGGGCTTGCCCCTGCCCCGGTATCAAGCCAGATTTTGCAACGCGACCGCCATGCCCAGTTTATTACCACCTTGGCTATCATCTCCAGTTCACTAGAGAAATTTGCCACCGAGGTTAGAGCGTTGCAAAAAACAGAGACACGAGAGGTAGAAGAACCATTTAGTGCCGGTCAAACTGGCTCATCAGCCATGCCCCACAAACGGAACCCCGAGCTCTGCGAACGCATCTGTGGCTTAGCCCGACTGGTGCGAGGCTATGCTCTCACTTCAATGGAAAACATTGCCCTGTGGCACGAGCGCGACATCAGCCACTCCTCTACCGAGCGCATTATTCTGCCCGGTTCCTGCCTGTTACTGGACTACTCGCTTGCCCTTTTTACTTCGGTAATGAACGGGTTACAAGTTTATCCAAAGCGGATGAAACAGAATATAGAACTTACCAAGGGCTTAATCTTCTCCCAGCGAGTAATGCTCGCCCTTATTGATAAAGGGTTGAG
>JAUVZE010000101.1 GCA_030602665.1 Dehalococcoidia bacterium | reverse complement strand
TGCTGCAGTTGGATTAAGGGTATCTACGGGGTATGTATGGATTATGGAATTGATACTGTTCTCGGTGTTACCACCGGCGACTGCTCCAATACTATTATGCTAATGGAGGTTCTCAAGCTCAAAGGGCTTAAGGTCATCTCCTTTGCCTATCCTGACCAGCCAGATATCCACCGAATGCAGCAGGTCCTACAAGCACTGGCGGAAACTGTGGGTACTACCTTGGACGCTGCCAATGGAGTTAGAGATGAACTCAAGCCAAGTCGCAACTTAGCACTAAAACTTGACCAGCTTACCTGGAGGGAAGGACTAGTTAGTGGCTGGGAGAACCATCTATGGCTGGTGTCTAGCTCTGATTTTAATCAGGACTACCATAAATACTACCAACAGCTACAAGAGTTGCTGGCAAACTGCTACCAGCGTCAACCATATCCTCAGGACTGGCTAAAGTTAGCCTATATCGGTGTGCCCTCTGTTTATGGACGGGACCTTTATCACTACCTGGAGAGTCAACAGGCCAGGGTGGTATTCAATGAAATTCAGCGTCAGTTCGCTATGCCCAAGCCGGGGAACACCTTGGCGGAGCAATACTCTAACTACACCTATCCTTACTCTATATATGGGCGGCTAAAAGACATCACCGCTGAGCTCAAGCGACGCCAGATTGACGGGGTTATTCACTATGTTCAGGCCTTCTGCCATCGGGGCATTGGTGACATTATCTTCAGAGACACCTTGAAATTGCCCATTCTAACCCTGGAGGGCAATGATGACTTCTGCCTAACTCACCATATAAAGACACGAATTGAGGCTTTCCTTGATATGTTACAATATAGTCGGCGAAGTCTAAAATATAATCAGCAAGCCCTAGTCTAAAAAATCATGAGGAGGTATAAGATGGCAACCAGGATTGGAATTAATGGCTTTGGGCGAATCGGGAGGCTAACTCTCAGGGCAGTTAATCAATACCACAGGGGTAAGCTTGAGGTAGCAGCCGTTAATGACCTCACCGATACCAAGACTAACGCTCATCTACTAAAATGGGACAGCACCTACGGTCGTTACCCAGGCACGGTAGAAGCCACTGAGGACGCTATCATTGTTGATGGTAAAGAGGTAAAGGTGTTATCGGAACGCGACCCGGCTAAAATCCCGTGGCGAGATTATGGAGTAGACATAGTGATAGAGTCAACCGGGCTATTTACTGATGCCACTAAAGCAGTGGCTCATCAGGAGGGTGGTGCCAAGAAGGTGCTCATTTCCGCCCCGGCGCGTAATGAAGATGTAACCATTGTCCTTGGTGTCAATGAAGACCAGTATGACCCGGACAAGCATAACATTATATCTAATGCCTCCTGCACCACTAACTGCATTGCCCCGGTGGTCAAGGTATTACACCAGAGCTTCGGAGTAAGTAAAGGGTTGATGACTACCATTCACGCCTATACCAATGACCAGAGACTACTTGATATGTTCCACCGTGACCTGCGTCGGGCACGAGCTGCCGCTCTGAATATTATCCCCACCACTACTGGTGCTGCTAGGATGGTGGGTGAGATTATACCGGAACTTAAAGGTAAGATTCATGGCCTAGCCCTCAGGGTGCCGGTAGCTACCGTTTCCGTGGTTGACTTTGTTGCCGACCTAAACCAAGGGGTCACTGTGGAACAGGTCAACCAGGCCTTTCAAGCGGCGGCTGAGGGACCATTAACCGGCATCCTGGAGTATTGTCAGGAGCCGTTGGTTAGCCTGGATTTCAAGGGGAATCCAGCTAGCTCTATCGTTGATGCCCCAAGCACTATGGTCATTGGCGGTAATATGGTCAAGGTGCTTGCCTGGTATGATAATGAGTGGGGTTATGGTTGCCGCTTAGCCGACCTGGCAGCTTACATTGTTGAAAAAGGATTATGACCAGCAACAGACACTTTCACTGCTAATGTAAGCCTCAAAGCGGTGAGGTAGATAAAATACTCTATGAGTTGGGATGAGGTCAAGAAAGCCAGAAGACGACTTTCCCGGGAGCAAGGCACTATCATCAAGGATTGGGGAGGTAAGCTCCCCATTGCCCTTATCTACCCAAATTCCTATTACCTGGGTATGTCCAACCTGGGGCTCCATGCCATCTATAGCCTGCTCAATAACTACCGTGCGGTCGTTTGTGAACGAGCCTTTTGGGAAAGAGAAACTCATCCAATACTGTCAGTAGAATCTCAGCGACCGCTTAGCGATTTTGCTGTCGTTGCCTTTTCTATCTCCTATGAGCTTGATTACTTCAATGTAGTATCAATTCTCAAAGCTAGTGGCATACCCCTATATGCTGCCGACCGTGATGAGAGGCATCCCCTGGTTATCGCCGGTGGTCCATGTATCATAGCTAACCCTATGCCCTTATCCCCATTCTTTGATTGCCTATGTATTGGCGAGGCAGAGGCGATACTTCCAGCTATACTGCCGGTACTAACTGAGGGTATTACTGGCCAGCGAAGTGACCTGCTTAAAGCGCTAGCGACAGTGCCCGGTGTCTATGTGCCTCAATTTTATTCGGGAACCCCGGTAGTTCGCCAATGGGCGAGCAACCTAGATGACTTCCCGGTCACCTCGGTTATACTCACCCCAGACACTGAGCTGGGCAACCTGTACCTCATCGAGGTGGAGCGAGGCTGCAACTGGGGTTGTCGCTTTTGCCTGGTTAGCAATGCCTTTAGTCCTATGCGCTATCGCTCCCTGGATAAACTGATAGCCCAAGCTAGGCTAGGACTCAAATACAGGAAACGGATAGGACTAGTTGGCGCCGCAGTTTCCGACTACCCCCAGATAGAGGAGCTGCTGGTTAGGCTGCGTCAGATGGGGGCTGAGCTCTCCATCAGCTCACTACGAATGAAGCCCCTTTCCCACATAGTTCTGGGGGAAATGGCTAAAGGCGGGGCACGAACCATCTCCCTTGCCCCTGAGACTGGTTCACAGCGCCTGCGCCAGGTTATTAAAAAGAGCATCTCTAAGGACGATATTCTGGAATCAATGGACAAGGTGGCTGAGCAGGGAATAAAATTGCTCAAGCTCTACTTCATGATTGGCTTACCCACAGAAACTGACGAGGATATAGAGGAAATCATAAACCTGACCCTTAGATATAAGAACGTCCTTGATAGGCGGCAAAGTGGCTGCCGCATTGCCCTCACCATTTCTCCCTTTGTGCCCAAGGCAGGCACACCCTTCCAGTGGCTACCTATGTACCAACCCTCTATCTTGAATCACCGTCTCTCTATACTCAAAAACAATTTAATGCCGAAGGGAATTACCCTTAAATGTGAAAGTGTAGCCTGGAGCCAGGTTCAGGGGGTGCTCGCCCGGGGCGACACTAAATTGGCTGAGGTCCTGGCTAATATTGAGGAGGTATCACTATCTGGCTGGCGCAAGGCGGTAGCAAAATGCCACCTGGATATTGATTTTTATGCTCATCAGAGGTGGGATGTTAATGAAAGACTTCCCTGGTCAATACTGGATTCAGG
>JAUVZE010000053.1 GCA_030602665.1 Dehalococcoidia bacterium | reverse complement strand
GCATCTAGGTTGGCATGCCCCATGGGGCTACCCTTCTCAGCGGCCTTCCCCGTTGACGGCGTGGTTATGCCTATCTTTAGCACCTTTTCCCCAGCCGCGGGGCCACAGGCACTGACAAAAGGCAGCATGGCCACTACCAACGCCAAGCAGAGAACCCCAGCTACTATCAGTAATCTTTTACTTTTCATGTACATCCTCCTTGAAGACTTTAATCATCTCTATAATTATATTAAAGAACTACATTAGTATACCCCCTTCTTTTAGCTAATATGAAAATGGCCACAGGCGATAGGCAGACTTAAAAAGCGCCCAGCGGTGGGCAAGTCCCCTCGGCTCAAGTACCAGAAACAGGACGATTACCAGACCGAATAGCATTGGAGTTACACCACTGGCAAATCCGGCAGGTAGCGCCACAGTGCTCTCCAAGAAGGGGACAACCTGCACGGTTAATACCTGTTGGAGCAGGCGGATAAAGACCACCCCAAGGATAGGGCCTATGGTGGTACCCAGCCCACCGATAATTATCATCCCGATATACAGTATTGACTCGGTTAGGCTAAACTGCTCAGCATTCATAAAGCCAATCCAGTGGGCAAGTAGTGAGCCAGCTATCCCGGCGAGGAAGCAACCAATAAAGAAGGCAAGCAGCTTATAGCGAAAGAGGTTAATCCCCATCACCTGGGCGGCTAGGTCGTTATCCCTGATAGCGACGAAGGCTCTACCTACCCTGGTTCTCGCCAGATTCTTGGCAAAGAAGGTACAGATTACAGCGATGCTCATGATGAGATAAAACTGACTCGCCTCACTCTTGAAAACAAAACCGCCAATTGAAGCTAGTGGTACACTTATACCAGTAAAGCCGCCGGTTACGCTACTCCAGTGATTAATAACCCAGATAATGATAAACTGGGCGGCAATGGTGGTGATTGCCAGATAAAAGCCCTTGACCCGTACTGAGGGGATTCCAAAGATAAGTCCGATAAGGCCAGCGGTAAACCCAGCAGAGATTAGCCCTACCAGGAAGGGAAGCTCCAGCCGGTTGGTTAGAACCGCCGCAGTATAGGCGCCTACGGCAATGAAGCCGGCATGACCAATAGATAGTTGCCCGCAGTACCCAAGCAGGATGTTTAGGCCGATGGCAGCAATCATGGTGATGCCGATTAGGTTGGCCACACCTAGCCAGTAATTTCCCCAATACAGAGGAGCAGTGAACAGGATGACTAGCAGAACCAAAAGCAATGCCCAATGGGTTTTGGTTCGGAAAATAGCCATATCAGTGGCGTAGCTAAAGTTACGAATACCGGCTGGTAAATCCAATTCTAAATCCTTTCTATACAGGTTTCTCCAGCAGCCATATCCTCTCGGCGTAGCAGGATTATGAATACTGCCGGTGAATTTAGGTTTAAATCCTCTCTATGCGGACTTCTCCAAACAGCCCATAGGGCTTCAGGAACATAACAATGATGATAATAATAAATGGGATAACCTCCCTGACGCCCGGCCAGGTTAATGGGGTTAGATAGCCGCCACCAAGATTTTCGGCTAGGCCAATTATGGGTCCAGCCACGATAGCGCCAAGGAAGGAATTAAGGCCACCGAGTATTACTACCGAGAAGGCCTTGAGCCCGGTTTCAACTAGGCCAAAGGTAATGCCACCAATGCTAGACATAAGGATGCCGCCAACAGCAGCTAACACACAGGCGAACATCCATGACCTGGAAAAGATTTTGGTTACCGGAATGCCACAGGCTTGGACTGCCATCTGGTCATCAGCAGTTGCCCTCATGGCAATGCCCATTTTGTTGTACTTAAAATACAGGGACAAAAGACCAAATAGGACTAGGGAGATAGCTGCTGCCCATAGGTATTCCTGGGAGACAACTGCCGTGCCAATGTGGAGGGGTTCCCGCGGGAACAGGCGCGGCAGGGCATCTACACTCCAGGGCCAGATGAAGGTTACCACTCCTTCAATAAAGTAGGCCAGCCCTAGTGTAACCGTGATTAAAGACAAAATCGGCTGGGCAATGAGTGGACGCAGGACAAATCGCTCAATTATCCAGCCCAGAGCTAGGGCGAAGAGGACAACCAACGGAAAGCCAAGCCAGAGTGGAAGGCCAGCCTGAACCAGCATCCCATAAGTGAACCATGAAGAAATCAGTACCAGTTGCCCTAGCGCTAGATTGGCAACGCCACTAGATTTCCAAACTAAAACAAAACCCAAAGCAATGAGAGCATAAATCATGCCCACAGTTATGCCGGTAATCACAAATTGTAGAAGTTCATCCATTCTTTGCCAGCCCTTCCGATACGCTCCTCACCTTGATACTGGTGGTCACCATCCCCTTTCTACCGTCTCGATAGGTTACCGGGGCCTTAACATTTATCTCCTGCCCATCCTCATACAGGGTGTCGATTAATTCCTTATACCGTTGCTCCATAAAATCTCTTCTCAGCTTTCTGGTTCGGGTAAGTTCAGCCTCATCAGGGTCAAACTCTTTGTGCATCAGGACAAATTTCCTCACTCTAGCTGACTCGGGTAGATAGCCGTTTACTCGAACCAAGTCCTTTTGCACTAAGTCGGCGACCTCCTTTTTCTGAGACAGGTCAACAAAGGTAGTGTAAGGGATACTATTTCGCTCTGCCCACTTACCAACCATGGCAAAGTCTATGTTTATTATGGCTGAGACAAATTCCCTGTCCCTGCCGCCAATAACCATGGCGTCCTTTATATATGGGCTGAACCTGAGCCTGCCCTCAATATACTGAGGAGCATATTTGATTCCCGAACTTAGCTCCCCCATATGCTCCAGCCGGTCCAGGAATATCAAGTGTCCTGTCTCGTCAATATGGACAGCATCGCCAGTATGGCACCAACCACCAATTAAGGAGGCCATAGTTTTTTCGGGGTCCTTATGGTAACCACCATACATACAATCACTTCTAACCAGGAGTTCTCCCGCATCAGTTATCCTGACCTCAGTGCCTAATGCCGGTCGCCCTACACTTTCAAATTTGATTTCTCCCTTACCATGGGAAGAGATAAAGCCAGCTTCAGTACTGGCGTAGTTCTGTCTCAGCTCAATACCTATGGCATGGATTAACCGAAAGGTATCCAGGCTTAGTACAGAGCTTCCGGTGACGGCAAACCTGACCTTACTTAGTCCCAGGCTATCCTTGAGTGGTCTGAATAAAACTAGATGGGCGAGTCCGTGGAGAGTCCGCCAAAACAGATTTGGTGTTTTGCCTTGTAATTCGATATCGGCAATTTTATGACCTACTGGCAGGAATAGGTTATAGGCGAAACGTTTTAGGGGATGGGCGTCAATCATCTTTATCTGAATCTCACTAACCAGACTTTCCCATTGCCGAGGACCATATATCACGAAGTTGGGACCAACTTCTCGGGTATCCTCAGCAATGGTTTCCGGCTCCTCAGGAAAATTAAGCCTTGCCCCAGTGAGTAAATGGGGAATGGTGGCAAAAAAACTATCTCCCACCCAGGCTGCTGGGAAATTGGAAATCAAATCATCGTTTTCACTGAGTGGGTAGCGACTGATGAAACCTTGAGACGTAGTTATCAGGGCTCGGTGAGTAAGCATAGCTCCCTTAGGTAAGCCAGTGGTTCCTGAAGTATAGTAGATAAAGGCAATGTCATCCCCTTTACCCTTCTCCACATTCTGCTCAAACAAGCCAGGGTGTGTTGCTTCGTATTCTCTGCCCAGCTTTATTACTTCAGTGAAGCTAATAAGAATAGGGTCATCGTAGTTCCTCAGGCCTTTGGGGTCCCAGTAAATGACCTTCTTTAGTAAGGGTAATTCGTCCTTTATCTCCAGAAACTTATCTGCCTGTTCCTGGTCATTAATTACGGCAAATTTGGCGTCAGAATGTTCCGCAATATATTTCACCTCAGATGGTATAGAGTCAACGAATATGCCGGTGGCAATACCTCCGGCTGCCTGAGTAGCGAACTCTCCCCAAAACCACTCTGGTTCATTATCCCCAATAATGCAAACCACATCTCCTTGTTCCAGACCAAGGCTCACCAGGCCTAGGGAGAAGTATTTTACCTTTTCATAGTAGTCCTGCCAGCTATATTTCTGCCAGATACCGAAGTTTTTCATAGACATAGCTGTCCGGCGGCCCCATTTTTCGCAGTTGCGTTTAATAAGTTTAGGAATTGTATCCTGCTTTTCCATTGGCATCATATTACCTTCTATTGTGTCTGGTTAACTCTGCCACATCTTTGGCAATCGCTAGCTACCGTATAAGAAAAGCACCTCCCGCCTGGGAGGTGCTCTGTATCAGATTATAGCCAAATATAGTTACTTGACTAAGCATGCATATTCAAAACCCCCCAAGCGCACCTCAGTGCGCCCGGTAAATACGAATTTAGTTCTCTCCCATCTATAAGAGAAGGCAGACATAGCCATAGACTCTTTACGTATTATTGTAATAATGGGATAGTCTACCATAAGGGAAATCAGTCTGTCAAATTCCCAGAGCAGGGAAACTGTTTAGCAACCTATCCCCCTGACCCCCTTCCCTTGATAAGGGAAGGGGGAGTAAAGGTAAGAGAGGGGCTTTGCCCCTCTCTAAATCTCTTCCCCCTCTCCTTAAAAGGAGAGGGGGACAAAGGGGGTGAGGTCAATAAACAATCTCAGAGCAATCTTAGAAATGGCAGTCCATATTCTACGCTAGCGCATCCCTAATAACATCCCAATTATTCTTATACTTTAGTGCATCTTTCTCGTAAATCACGCACCACACGTCCTTCGCCGGTTCCTTTTCTGGTTCTGGATATACCTCTAGCAACGGCGGGAGCAGCCGAACAGATGGCACTATGAATACGTCTGGTGTCTGTGACTGGTCATTTCTTAAATCCACAAATGCGTAAAAGAAAGTCTTACAAGGTGGCTGTGGAGATGTGCCTACTCGCCACTTCCAGTAAGGCTCCCATTTTTTGCTTGGCACGAAGGCGTTCAACATCGTCTTGGTCTGTATGGTTATAGACTTCCCTGTGTCAGGGTTAGCGACAAACATATCGATAGCTCTCGTGCCATGGGTTGTTAGCCCCACGGCATACCCCATTGCACTAAGTCGGAAGCCGACATAATATGCGCCTGCGGCTCCTGTTAAAGCCTTATCCTTGGTCATGGTTCTTTCTTCCTTTCTAGCATCGCTGGCATTTGGCTCTAGCCTACAGGGATAGTTGTGCCGGTGGCCTTGGCGATGAGCTTCCCCTCCTGGTTGGTCACCGTTATCTCGGAGATACCAACTCGCTGGCCGCTCTTCACCACCCGGCACTCGGCGGTTAGTTCATCATTTACCTCGGCAGCGGCGATGAAATGGATGTTAAACTGGGAGGCTATGCTGGGATGGGCCAGGGAATTGGAGGCGTAGGCAAACGCCTGGTCAGCCACCGCCATAACAATGCCACCAAAGATTAGACCGTTGAAGTTTTGGTATTCAGGCACTAACTTCACTACTACCTTGGCATAGCCCGGAGATAGCTCCAGCAGTCGCATTTTTAGGAAGGAGGCGATGGGCTCTCTTTTCTCTCTGGCCTTCAATTCCGCCACATTATCAGATGCCTTCTTTTCCTTTCCTGACCTCTCATCCATAATCCCTCCATTTCCAGTTTCCCTTTAGTACTGGAGCCTAACATAGATTGAATTTTTGGGCAGCCTTACGAAAACCAGTTAGGGAACCCTCCAGCGTCTTGTCATCAACACAGTATGAGACCCGAAAATACCCTGGCGCCCCGAAGCCACGACCGGGCACGGTCAGCACCAGCCACTGCTGTAACTCCCTCACGAAGGCAACATCATCTTCCAACGGTGATTTGGGGAACATGTAGAAAGCCCCTTGAGGCTTCATCACCGAATAGCCCATTTCATTAAGATGGTTGTATAAGAAATCTCGCTTCCTCTGATACTCAGTTACCGGCACGGTTACCGACTGCAAGTGGCTCACTACATGTTGCATCAGAGCCGGGGCGTTGACATATCCCAGTATTCGGTTGCAGTGAATAAAGCCATCCACCAACTCCTCTCGCTGGCTACAACTTGGATGTACGGCGATGTAGCCAATACGCTCACCAGGCAGTGCTAAATCCTTGGAGTGAGAAGTGGCAACAATACTTTGCTGGTGATGGGGCCAAACAAAGGGATAATTCTGCCCGTCGTAGATAATCTTACGATAGGCCTCATCGCTGATAAGGAAAATCGGTACACCGTATTGAGCCTCCTTTTTACGGAGCAACTCCCCAAGCTGATGTATAAAGTCCTCACCATAGACGGCGCCGGAAGGATTGTTGGGGGAGTTTATAAGTACCGCTTTGGTTTTCGCTCCAATGGCAGTTTCGAGGACATCGAGCTTGGGTACAAACTGCTCGTCCGTAGGTAGAACTCTGGTTACCCCACCATGATTATCGATATAGTTGATGTACTCGGCAAAGAAAGGCGCGAATATGACGACCTCGTCTCCTGGATTAAGTATGGTCTTCAACACCACGTTTAATGCTCCCGCAGCACCGCAGGTCATGATGATATGGTTAGCAGTGAACTTGATGCCGGTCTCCAGTGAAAGCTGTGCTGCCACCGCCGCTCTTGTCTCCACATAACCAGCGTTCTGCATGTATCTATGCATTCCCGGCAGAGGGTTCTCTGCCAGCTTCTTCAGTTCCCTATGGAACTCTGCGGGAGGCTCTATCACCGGATTGCCCAGAGTAAGGTCAAAGACGTTCTCCTCTCCGTACTGCTGTTTCAGGCTAGCTCCCACCTCAAACATCTTCCGAATCCACGACCCTTGCGCCATACTTTTCTGAACCCTCTCAGAGATGGACATTTCTGATTTCCTTTCTACCCTGGTTAAAGGCAGTAATATTGATTTGCCGTATCTTGGATGGTACACGCTGAGAAATAGTATTCTTCCAGACATGAACCTTGAGCGGGAGAAAAGGTGAGGCACATCCCAACATAAATATATTAAGCGTTCTGGTGTTACCCAGTTCTCTAACCCGGCTGGTGCCATTGACGAAATAAATACGGTCTGTCCACCGCCTCAGGATATTGGTTATCTCTTCATCACTGGGATACCGCTCATTGCCTAAGTTGACCGACAGTGGCGGCAGCGCATGGTTGTTGACGATAGCTA
>JAUVZE010000066.1 GCA_030602665.1 Dehalococcoidia bacterium | reverse complement strand
CCCTATTGACATTGGAACATCGCCAACCAGGGGTAACCTGTTTTAGCCGAGGTTGGTTTAGCTTATAGTGCCCTCAGCAATCATGGCATCGAGAGAATCACCAAGAGCCTTGATTGTCTGGTCAATATCCTCTATGGTGTGCACACAGGAAAGGATGAACATTCTGGCTGACATCGTGGAGACACCGCGCTGAATCAGGTGGTGACTCAATCGCACCTTTGTCTCCAGTCGCATAATCTTATCCACATCTTTAGTGGGGGGCATGGTTTCATCAGGCTTGAAATCAAATGGCCCAAGGTAGACATGGGTGATACTCCGGCCGTAAAGCCAGCCACCAATGCCTTTCTCTTTGAAAACCTGGTTCCCTTTTTCTCGCAGGTAAGCTGCCAGCTCGCTAGCTTTCCTCTGCGGTTCACCGTCCTGATAAAGCTTGAGAGCAGCTACGCCGGCGGCGCAGGTAAGTGGATTGGCATTCCAGGTCCCGGTACGTATCACCTGCCGGTTTTTGGGAGTCTTAGGGCTCAAAACCTCCATGATATCGGCTCTGCCAACTAAGACACCAGCCCCCAGTCCTCCAGCGACACACTTACCCAGGCTAGTCAAATCCGGCTTTACTCCCACCAGAGACTGAAAGCCCCCAGGCGTGTCTCGGAAACCAGTAACCACTTCGTCCAGAAGCCACACCGTGCCATATTTATGGGCAAGGACAGGCAACGCACGAACGAAGTCGAAATCTAGTGGAATCTGGCCGCTCATACGAGCGCCGCCCCCTTCGGTCATGAGAATAGCGTATTCTCCTGTAGCCAGCTCTTCCTCTACCCGGTCAAGGTCATAAGGTATCCACTTGACCTCATCCGCCACAATGCCTGGCGTGCTGGGCTCCAGCACCAATTCATCCGCCCACCCGTGGTAATTCAACACGAATCTAAGGATTTTTCTTCGCCCGCTAAAGATGCGAGCCAGCCTGATTGCTATCAGATTGGCTTCCTGCCCACAGGCAAAAAATTCAACCCTCTCCGCAGAGGGCATCACACTCTGTATGAGCTCAGCCCACTCCACCTCCAGTTCGTGATTATCACCGTAATGGACACCCTTGGCCATCTGCTCCTGCACAGCTTTTACTATTACCGGATGACTGTGACCCAGTATCAGGGACCCGTGCCCCATTACATAATCTATGTATTCGTTACCGTCCACATCCCACTTCTTCGAACCTTTGGCGTGGGTTATGTAGGGCCCGTATGGGGACCGTATACGGACACGGTGTGTGGTCCCGTCAGCAGCAAAGACCTTCACTGCCCGTTCATGTAGTTCTCCGGATTTGGGATGAGTTCTTTTATACTCTTCAACTAACTTATCAACAGCCATTCTCACACTCCTGAAAAGAATTATATTTGCCTTTATTTCCTTATTCCATCTCCCAGTTAAGCCCGAGCTCAACTGCCTTTAGATTCAGAGCCTTAAACCTTTCGGGAACATTTTTTTCTACTGCAGAGATGAGCGCACCTTTAGTAACTATCTTGGTTATTTCCACCGCTATGCCCAAAATGACCATATTTGCCACTTGCTTGTTGTTAAGCTCAGTGGCAGCTATATTGGTAGCTGGAATGCCTATCTGTTTTAAGCCGTTAATCTCCTTAGTAGAAACCAACGGGTCGTCATAAATGACTATTCCCTTTTCACTCTCAACATTTTCAATATACTTATCATAGGCACTCTGAGACATAGCAACTAGAATATCGGCTTCAATTACATGAGGAAAGCTTATTGGCTCGTCTGATATTATAACCTCAGACCGACAAGCAGAGCCTCTGGCTTCTGCTCCATAAGAACTTGAGCCAGCAACCCATTTTCTATCATTGATGCCAGCGTGACCCAGTATCGTTCCGGCGAGAACAATACCCTGCCCGCCGAGACCACATAATCTAACCTGTTTAACTGCTCCCATTGGAAAACTCACCGGTTATTATTCTATTTTCTAGTTCTTGTGGTGACAAGCCTTCGGCATCCTCTTTCGTAATGAGTTTATCTTCAAAGAATTTAAATGTGTCCTTAGGCGTATCAAGCCGGTTTCGCCTGCCAAATTGAGTTGGGCAAGGTGATATAACTTCAATAAAAGAAAAACCTTCAGTTTGTAATGCCTTCTTGATACTGCTTATTAGTAAAGTGGGCTGAGTAACTGAGTATCTGGCTGCATAGGTAGCACCGGCTGCATTTACCAGCTTACACAGGTCAAAGGGACGATAGTAGTTTCCAGCAGTCGTTGTAGCTGTCAAAACGCCTTTTGCCGCGGTAGCGGCAACCTGACCACCTGTCTGCCCATAAACCATGTTGTTGGCGCATATAACCGTAAGGTCTATATTCCTACGGGCGGCGTGAATCAGATGATTGCCACCAATGTCGGCTAGATCCCCATCTCCACTGATAACCATTACCTTTAGTTTTGGATTAAACAGCTTCGCTCCGGTGGCAAAGGCGATAGCCCTGCCATGCAGAGTATGTAGGGTGTCAGCATTAAAGTGAGGACTCGGTATCCAGGCAGCACAACCTATACCGGATACAAATAACATGTCATCCATGTTTATCTTGAGTTCATCAATTGCTGTTAGGATAAGCCTCAGCAAGATTCTATCACCGCAGCCAGGGCAAAAAGGCATCGGTGGTGCCTCTAACCTTAAATATTGTCTCACATCTGTAGCCATTATAAGAGCCTCTCCAACTGCTCCATAATCGTATACGGGTGTATCACTTCCCCATTCGTTTGAGAGAATGATATTACATCACAAGGAGCATATTTCATTATTTCTCCTGCCATCTGCCCTATATTCATCTCAGGAACAAACACCTTTTTAACCTTTGCCCCAAGGTTTCTTATTAACCTATCGGCAAAGGGCCATATGGTCTTTAGCCTAATCATCCCAACTTTCTTTCCTTCTTGCCGTAGCCTTTCTACGGCAAATAGTGAACTCCTGGCTGTAAAACCATAGGCAATAACTACCACCTCCGCATCTTCTACATGATAGTGCTCATATTCGATTATCTCTTCTCGCTTGTTCACTATTTTATAATGCAGTCTTGAAGCCAATTTCGCCTGAACCAACGGGTCATTGGTTTTTCTTAGGCCATACTCAGTGTGTGTGGAGGCGGTTACCAATAGTTTCTCTCCTTCCCCAAAAGCAGGCATAGGCGGGACTCCGTCATCTCCGGCACCAAAGGGTGGTGCCCCCTTTTCTTTTCTCCGGTTAAATATGGTTATCCTTTCTCTTACCTCTATTCTCTCCCGCAGATGAGCGATTGCCTCGTCACTAAGAAGAATAACCGGGACTCTGTATCTTTCAGCAAGATTAAAGGCATTAATAGTCTGGTCATACATTTCCTGCACAGACCATGGAGAAATAGCAATGACCTCCCGGTCCCCATGTGAGCCCCACTTGGCCTGCATCATATCCCCACCTCCCGGTCGGGTAGCCTGTCCCGTAGACGGGCCCACTCGTTGAATATCCACGATTACGATTGGTGTTTCGGTCATGATGGCATAACTAATTGCTTCCTGCATCAGGCTAAAACCGGGTCCCGATGTAGCCGTCATCGCTCTTGCTCCAGCCCACGATGCCCCGATAATTGAACAGATAGAGGCGAGCTCGTCTTCCATCTGCATAAATACTGCCCCAGTCTCTCTGAATCTAGCGGCAATCCTGTGCATGAGCTCACTTGATGGTGTAATTGGGTAACCAGCATAATAACCACATTGTGCGGCAATAGCACCTTCAGCTGCAGCTTCATTCCCAGAAAAATAATAACTCCCCGGAGGAAGTGTGCTTTTCATTTCTTTCAATACCATTGAAATGACTCTCCCAGGGCATCAAAGTCCTTTATCTTCACCGAAAAACCTGCTTATCAGTTTTCTATGCCACGCGCCTTTATCTTTATGATGTAGTACGCTGCTAAGTCCTTCATATATATGTGTGTTTACCCCAACTATACTGTTCAGAGCTCTAGGGGGAAATCAAAGGAAATCCAATTTGCCAAAAAACGGCCAATAACATTGTAGCACCCGACTTTATCTCCGTCAAGCTCAGCTAGGATTCGACTTTGCATGTTGGGAGCATGAGGCGTTGACAGCCAACGAGTAGCGGTTGTAAGATAGCCACAGCAGTTGACATGGGAAATCCCAGATAAAACTAACCGGAGGTGATATACACAAAGAAACGGAATAGGTGAACATAGTTTGGGTCCAGGTGGATTTTGCCAATGCCTTATTGTGATGTATAACCCGAAAAATGATAGTGAGGTGAAAATGCGTAAGAACCAGGTTAAGGAAAAGATTCTCAGCGGTGGCACTGCCTATGGTGTCTTCTGCAATTTGTATTCCCCCATGATTGTGGAGTTGGTCGGGCATATAGGGTTTGACTTCGCGCTGCTTGATGCCGAGCACGGCCCAGCAGAGGTTGAAAGCTGCGAGCACATGGTTAGGGCGGCGGAAAGTGTTGGGCTCCCTGTCTTCATCAGGGTGGCCATGAATATCCGCCAGAACACCCTTCGCTACCTTGACATTGGTGCCCTGGGGTTGATGTTGCCCATGATAAATACTAAGGCAGAGGCCGAAGCCGTAGTCAAGGCGGTGAAATACCCGCCGCAGGGAATACGGGGGCTGGCTGCGGTACGAGCCGCCGATTACGGGCTTACCATTTCCCTGAAGGAATATACCATCCAAGCAAATCAGGAGATCCTGGTAATCAGCCAGGTAGAGACCGTGGCCGCAGTGAATAACCTGGACGAACTCCTATCCGTAGAGGGTATTGATGTCTTCTTCATCGGGCCCACTGACCTGTCCACCTCCATGGGGTATGTAGCCCAAGCAAGTCACCCAGAGGTGCAGGCCATGATTGATAAAACGGTGCGCAGAATCCGTGCTGCTGGTAAGGCAGCAGGCACCGTCGCCTACACCCATGAGGCGTTAGCCCAAGCTAAAGAGCGTGGGTTTCAGTTCATAGTTCACGGTGTCACGGCTATGATGACTAAATCCGGCCGTGATTATCTAGAGATAGCACGCAGTTCCTAGCCGATGCAATCTAATGGAGCCCCCAGCCATGGTTTCACGGGACAGGAAAATGCACCCGCATCATGACTTCCCCGGGCTGCTTGGTAGGGGTTTACGGCTTGGCTCATCGTTTCCCGCCTCCCCTCAGAGGTGAACTCAAGATTTAGCGACTGGTGCTCAGTTAACATAGCCACAGTAGTAAATATGAGAAATCCTGGGTAAAGTGGTTAGCTGTGACCATGCAAGAAAGGAGGAATTATGAGACTGAAGGATAAAGTAGCTATTGTCACCGGCGGAGGAGTCGGTATAGGCAAGGCTATTGCCCTGGCCTTCGCCAGTGAGGGGGCAGTGGTAGTGGTAGCCTCCCGTAATTTAACTAACCTGGAAAACGTGGCTAATGAGATTAAGCGTAAGGGGAGGCGAGCCACTGCTATAAAGACCGACGTTTCTGACGAGAACCAGGTACAGAAAATGGTGTCCCGTACCCTGAGCGAATATGGCAAGATAGATATACTGGTCAATAATTCTGGCATCGGCGGACCAACCGCCAGGGTAGTTGACCTTGAGCTTGATGACTGGAACAAAACACTGGCGGTAGACCTGACCGGGGCCATGCTTTGCTCAAGAGAGGTGCTTAAGGATATGATTCCCCGCCAAAGCGGCAATATCATCAATATATCGTCACGAGCAGGAAAGTATAGCTTAGTCCTAAGGAGTCCCTACACCGTTGCCAAATTGGGCTTAATCGGCTTTACCGAGACCATGGCAATGGAGGTGGGTAAATACAATATACGGGTTAATTGCATTGCCCCTGGCGCTGTTGGCGGTGAGCGAACTGACAATATCATCAAAGCCACATCCAAGGCTCTGGGTGTTACTTTTCAAGAAGTGACCAGGCAAATGACTGACAGAATCTCATTGCGTAGATTTATAGCTGCCGAAGAAGTGGCTTGGCCAGCGGTATTTCTGGCTTCAGATGAGTCCAGTGCCATCACTGGCCAGACTCTAATTGTTGATGGCGGTACTATTTGCCTAGCACTGCAGTACACACCACAAGTATAGTCCGACAGCCCTAGAGAGTTAGGACACGGGTTCATCCTAGTGTTTGAGGCTGCTGCCCCGGAACTGTTGAGGTTAGGCAAACTCCTTTTGGATAGTGCTGTGAATATAATAGCCGGTATTCCCAAAGGCGGTAAATAAAAGAAT
>JAUVZE010000052.1 GCA_030602665.1 Dehalococcoidia bacterium | reverse complement strand
TAAATGTAAACTATCCGTTTGCAGGTAGTATTTTCCTGCTCTCCTTAGCTGTTGGCTTAGTCCCGGGCATTATCCTCGGCGGGCTATGGTGGCTCACGACACTCTACATTGTATTGACCATCGGCATCATTGCCAGCTTCTTTCAGATGAAGGTGGAGTTGTTCCCGGATAAGTTAGTAATAAAATTCGGGCTTTTTTACCGTAGGGTTATTGAAATGAAGGAGGTACAAGATTACTCCCCCTATGAAATATCCCATCCTATGGGAACCTATGGGGGATGGGGTATCAGAAAGGGGAGGGACGGGACTTTTGCCCTGACTCAAGCTTTTGTAAATGAATGTATAAAACTGGAAACTCCTGAGAAGACCTTTGTCATCTCGAGCCGAACGCCAGAAACCTTTTGCACTGCTATTAAATCAGTATTATCGGAATAAGGTTAAACAAGAGTTAAAGAGGGGCGAAGCCCCTCTTACATAACCCTCTCCCCCTTTGAAGGGGGGGATTAAGCGGGTTCCCAGGAAAATCGAAGATTTTTCTGGGTGCTTTAAGGGGGTGAGGTAGAGAATAACATGCCAACTAAACGGGATTATTATGACATCCTCGGTATAGGTAGGAATGCTACCGATGAGGAAATAAAGAGGGCTTTCCGTAAGCTAGCCTTTAAGTATCACCCCGACCACAACCACGAGGATGGGGCTGCGGACAGGTTTAAGGAGATAAACGAGGCCTACGAGGTACTCACTGACCCTGACAAGCGCACTGCCTATGACCGCTTTGGGCATGGCGGTGCTGAGGGGCTCTTCGGGCGAGGTTTTGAAGGGTTTGATTTCGGTGGCTTTGGTGACATCTTTGAAGCCTTCTTCGGTGGAGCAACCACGACCACCCGTCAGGCTCCACGACGCGGTGCTGACCTCCGCTACGAGCTTACTATCACCTTTGAAGAGGCCGCCTTTGGTTGTGAACAGGAGATAAGTATATCCCGCACCGAGAACTGCTCCCTGTGCCAGGGTGTTGGCAGTAAGCCAGGTAGTCAACCCAGCCGATGCCCCAACTGTAATGGCACCGGGCAGGTACGGCGAGTCCAGCAAAGTATCTTTGGTCGCTTCACTACAACTACAACCTGCGGTCAATGCCATGGTGAGGGCAGAATTATCACTGAACCCTGCCCCCGGTGCCGAGGCACAGGCAGGGAGAAGCGTCAGCGCAGTATTCTGGTCAAAATCCCAGCTGGGGTTGATGACGGCTCCCAACTACGCCTCAGCGGTGAAGGAGAGGCTGGGCTTAGGGGCGGCTCCCAAGGTAATCTCTATATTACCCTGTCAGTACTACCCCACCAGTTCTTCATCCGAGACGGTGACAACATTCTCTATGAGCTGCCAATCAATTTTGCTCAAGCTGCCCTCGGCGCTGAGGTAGAGGTGCCTACCCTTGATAATAAAGTCAAGCTCAAGCTCCCGGCTGGTAGCCAAACGGGTAAAGTCTTCCGGCTTAAGGGTCGGGGTGTCCCCCATCTGAATAGGAGTGGACGTGGTGACCAGCTAGTTACCCTACTGGTAGTTACCCCTGAGTCGCTAACCAAGAAACAACGCCAGCTACTTGAGGAACTGGCTAATAGCTTTAGTCCAGCAAATATGCCGCCACCGGAAAAGTGGCGGGGACCGTTAGATAGACTCAAGAATGTCTTTGGTGCCTGAAGAAGGAGAACAGCCTCCATTTCCGCCCGGCTAACTCATGCCTACCCCCAGCTCCTAGTAGCTCAACTATTGCCTGGCGAGGCTCGACACCATTATACAGCACCTGATAAATCTTTTCGGCAATAGGCATCTCCAGCCCAAGTTGCTGGGCTAGATTCCAGACGGCAACAGTGGTGCTCACCCCTTCGGCCACACCAGCCATTGAAGCGGTTATCTCCTCCAGCGAGCGCCCTTTGGTCAGTTCCACCCCTACATAGTGATTGCGACTTAACGGGCTGGCACAGGTAGCTATTAAATCACCCAAACCAGCTAATCCGGAGAGGGTAAGTGGATTTGCCCCTAGGGCAAATCCAAGAGCCGCCATCTCAGTCAGACCGCGGGTAACGAAAGCTGCCTTGGCATTATCACCATAGCCTAGTCCATCAACCATACCAGCACCCAGAGCAACGATATTCTTTAATGCCCCTCCCAGTTCTACCCCAACAACATCAGTATTAGTATACACACAAAAATTAGGTGTCGTTAGTAGCTTTTGAGCTTGTTTGGCTATAGCTCCATTCTCAGCAGCCACCACTGCCGACGCTGGCAGGCCACGAAGAACCTCTTTGTACAGATTAGGACCAGAAAGAACACAAATATTAGACTGGAAACGGGGGTCTATCTCTTCAGCAATTACCTCAGACATACGCTTGTTGCTACCAATCTCCAGACCTTTAGCGGCACTCACCACCAGCATTGACTTGTTTAGGTAGTATTTGACTGATAGTATATTCTGACGCATAGACTGTGATGGCACCGCTAGGATAATAGCGTTGACATAGGCTAAGGCTTCACTCAATGAGCTGGTAACTGACAGTTGTGGCGGAAAGGTAACACCCGGTAGCAGGTGTGGGTCAGGCCCCTTATCCCTCAGTTTACTGGCTTCCTTTTCAGTCCGTGCCCACAGCCTGACCTCTAGTCCCTTATGTGCCAACACCATCCCCAGAGTTATCCCCCAGGTAGTGGTGCCAATGATAGCTACTTTGGGCATATCTTACCTGCTCTCCAAGGGGATTACCAAGAACCTTGATTTCTGTTTAAGCCGACGGGGGCAAATCCCCCGTCCGAGCCTTCTGGCCTAGCTTAAGCTCCTTCCCCTTAATTAACCGCACGATATTATCCCGGTGCATAACAATAATAATTATCGTGCCAATCAGAGCATAGGCCAGATATTCAATAGGGAAGCCGTTCATAATGGTAAGGGGCACCAATATAGCATAGGTGCCTACTACCCCGGCAATAGAGCCCAGCGAGGCAAACTTGGTTAAGCCAGCACCAATGATTAAAATCTCACCGCCAAATAGTGCTGCCGGCGGACACAAAGCTATTAGTCCACCGAAGAAGGGGGCAACACCCCTCCCCCCCTTAAATTTAAGAAACACCGGAAAAATATGCCCGATAATAGCCGCTGAAGCTGCTAAAACCTGGGCAACCAGCATTCCTAAACCAAACTCACCCACCACCAGATAGTCGCCCCTTACTATTAAGCCAGCAAATAATACCGCCAATACTCCCTTTGACACATCTAGGATGACTACCAGAGCTGCCGCCTTCTTACCCGCTGTTCGCAGCACATTAGTCGCCCCTGTCTTGCCACTGCCATACTGCCGGACATCTACCTTGGCGCTGCGCCTGCCTACCAACAAACCAAAGGGGATAGAACCCAAAAGGTAACCAAGAATTACCACGGCAACAAACTTGGCGATTATCATGACTCACCCCTGGTCTTAAAGACTAAACGAATGGAGGTGCCGGCAAAGCCAAATGACTGGCGCAGCTTGTTTTCCAGATAGCGTCGATAAGAAAAGTGTATTAGCCCGACATCGTTGACAAAAAAGATAAAGGTTGGCGGGTTTACCTCAGCCTGAGTGGCATATAAAATCTTTAGTTGCTTAGTGCCGCTTCGTGGTAGACTGTGAGCCGCTACCGCTTGCTGAACCACACTATTAACTGCAGCTGTAGGCAGCCGTTTGAGCCTCTCCTGATATACCTGGCGGGCCTCAGGCATCACCTTGTCCACCCCCTGCCCAAATTTAGCTGAAATACACAGCACTGATGCGTAGGACATAAACTTGATTTGCCGAAGAATATATTTATGATACTCCTTTATATTCCCATCCGCAACCAGGTCCCATTTGTTGACCACCAATACAATTCCCTTAGCCGCCTGCTGAATATAGCCAGCAATATGCATATCCTGAGCCGTTACCAACTCAGTGGCATCAAGCACCAGCAAGGCTATATCAGCCCGGTCAATCGCCCGCAGAGCACGAAGCACACTATACCGTTCTACCCCCGTCCCCAATCGTCCCCGCCGCCTGATACCAGCGGTATCAATAAGTAACACACTTTGCCCATCAAAGTCAAATAGAGTATCTATGGCATCCCGAGTAGTCCCTGGGACATCATTAACAATAGCCCGCTCCCCACCTACAAGGGCATTAAGTAGCATTGACTTACCAACATTAGGTCTACCAACAATAGCCACCTTCATGACCTCTGGCTCCGCCTTAATCGGTGGTGGAGCCGGTAACAGGGCGATGATTTTATCCAATAGCTCAGCAATGCCCCGGCCATGATAAGCTGAAATTACCAGTGGCTCCCCCAGCCCCAACTGATAAAATTCTACCGCCCCGGTCTCCAATTTGGCATTATCTGCCTTATTAGCCACCAAAACTATCGGCTTGCTTGACTGACGAAGCATGTCAGCTATTTCCGAGTCAGAGGGGATTACCCCATCCCTGACATCCACTAGAAAGATAATAGCATCGGCCTCAGCGATGGCCACCTCCACCTGCTCCCTGACCCCTTGAGCCATAGTGGAACGAGGTCTTAGTTCCAGACCGCCGGTATCAACTATAGTAAAGCCAACCTCTTGCCACGAGACATCGGCAAATATGCGGTCACGGGTTGTCCCCGGCAGGTCGGCGACAATAGCTATTGGCTTACCTGCCATACGATTTAAGAGGGTAGATTTACCCACATTCTGTCGCCCAACAATAGCCACAATAGGCTTGCTCACTTCAACCTCCAACCCCTCACCCCTTACTTTTATTAACCCTATCCCCTTTTAATCCCTTTGCTAAATAACCTCACTTCACCACCGATAACTCTCGCTTCAGGCCAAAGGCAGCCACCAGTAGCAATATCGAGGCAGGAAGTAAAAACAATCCACCCTAATGCTGAAATTCTTCCGAGATATTTCAGTTCCAATCGTCCAACTGGATACCAGAATCACCCCACATAATCTCGCCTTTACTATTTAGTCTCTGTACTGAAGAGTGCTCTATTGAGTAAAGGACCTCGCTGCTGCCCCAAGCAAACAAAGCTCCCCCATCCCAATCTGGTAGGATTTTGAAAGTTGACACTGGCAAATCCGAACTATGCACTCTGTTATCATTAGATATCATTATTCCCTCGTCTTGAGGAATTGTTAACACGCCATCTTCATCCATGATTTGCCCACGGAGAACTCTACCCTGCTGGTCCAGCAAATTCCAACCGATTATTACGCCATTATTTCCGTTAGCGGCACCATGGTAGACACTGCCATCTAATTCAAAACCCCTTGCTTCGGGCCATAGCAATTCTCCGTCTGGTGCTATCTTCTGTGCGTATAGATTTGAGGAAAAACTCCAGAATAGGAATGCGTTACCATTATTATCTGAGACGATAAACTCAAAATTGACCAGACCTTGCGAAAGATTCTTTTGCCAAAGTTTCTCACCATTCTTGGCTAATCTCAAGATACTGACGAGGTCTCGATGCAATTTAGTATCATCCGGGTCGCGCTCGGCCAACGTGACAAAAGCCCCACCTGCGCCATCGGCTATAATATAGGCATTTGCCTCTTGGTTCGCCGAATCAATCTGGATGGGTTCCTGACCCCAGGGATATCCTCCATTGGTATCTAACCGCTGGATTTCCAGAATATTTTTTCCAATGATGGCCAATACAGCACCACCGAATCCATCACTGGTGATTTTCAAACCCACAGAATCGTACGTTCTAGGGGACACCGGCATATTCCAGACGATGTCACCTTCTGCATTAATCCTCTTTATATTTAAGTCATTGGTAATATATATGACGCCGCCCGCACTATCACCGACGGCATAGTCAACTTGCCAAATATCGTTAAAAGTTTTTGACCATAGGATTTCTCCCTCGAGACTAATACTGGAGATGTTATTGGCACAAATAGTAATGAGGTTATACTCATTGGCAAAAATCCTCTGGCCTTTGCTTGTACCACTGCCAGACCTCGACGTCACCAGTATTCCTTTCTCTCCCCAAAGCTTGGAACCGTCTGAATCCAGTTTCTGCAAGTAATATTCGTATCTGACACTATGGTATACCTGATAAAGAACATAAATTCCGCCCTGATTATCTACAGCTATGCTGGGAGAACTAACACCATGAGCTAACGGGGCGTCAGTGCAGCCGATGAGAGAAGTAATTATAGCAGTAAATAGCAAGAAAATGATTCGCTTCATAAAATGAGAACTCTCTGGATTTTTCTCAATATAAAAGTATATGGGCAATACACGGAGACTGTCAAAGATAGGTCGAGCCAAAGGAACATTGTTATCTAATTCTGTCCCCTCAGGGTGTCTCTTCATGTCTAATCCTCGCTTCCCTTGTTTTTAGGAATTGTGCCACACCACACCCAAGCACCGCCAGACCCAGCACAATCTGTAACGGGAAAGAAGGCCACCCCCAACGATATAAGGATAAAGCTAACACATCCAAAGCCTCCATCATCAAAAAGTAGTTAGCAACAATAAGTATCCCCAACACCATCTGTGCAATAGCTAACTTCATGTCTTACCTCCTTTCTCTTTTGAAGGACATACCTTAGTTTAACAAGGATCGGTGTCTAAGAGGGGCGAAGCCCCTTCAAAACCTTCCCTTCCCCCTCTCCTTTGAAGGAGACCGTTTAGCAATTCAAACTGTCGTTGCGAGCCCTTCGCTTCGTGTCATTCTGAGCGTAGCGAAGAATCTCATGGCGCTCAGGACAGGCTAAGCGAAGCAATCTCACTATTGCCTTCAGAGATTGCTTCGGCACCTCGTGCCTCGCAATGACAACTAAACAGCCTCTTGAAGGAGAGGGGGACTAAGCGGGTTCCCAGGAAAATCGAAGATTTTTCTGGGTGCTTTAAGGGGGTGAGGTAGATAAAGAACCTCACTTTCCCTTACCTCTAAAAGCCGCTTACAAAATATATCCTTTATGTTGGGTAGGCTGGGAAGGCTTCTCCTCTCCCTCTTGGGTAGCCTGAAGAGTTTTTGGCCCTGGCAACTCTTTAGCCATCTTCACACTGGGGGGCTCTATCTCAGTCCTAGCAAACTTCTTGAGCTCACTAATACTATCCCTGAAATTCTGGGCAAAGGCGTTATATTCCACTACAAATCTATTGTACTGGTCTACAGTTTCCCGAGGAATTTCAATCTTCTCTGCCACCTCATAAAACTGCTCGACAAATTCATAGTAATGGTTGTTGATTAACCACAACTCATTTAAGTAGGTGCGCCAGTAAACATCAAA
>JAUVZE010000059.1 GCA_030602665.1 Dehalococcoidia bacterium | reverse complement strand
AATTCAACTACGGGATAAACTACAAAGTAAAAAGGAGCTACTGGCAATAGCCCACCAGCTAAGGAGCCTATGTGCTGAGCACAATGTACTGTTTATAATAAACGATTACCTTGATATAGCCCTGGCTACTGAGGCTGATGGACTGCACCTGGGTCAGAATGACCTGCCTATTAAAGTAGCTCGCCAGCTGCTACCAATAGATAAAATCCTGGGCGGCTCGGTAACTACGGAAGACCAGGCTATTACCGCTGAAGCTGAGGGGACTGACTATATTGCCGTAGGCTCAATCTACCCAACTACCTACAAGAAAACAGCCACGGTAGTCGGCGTAGAACGGCTACGCCAGGTTAGACAGGCAATATCCTTACCTCTGGTTGCCATTGGGGGTATTAATAAGGATAATGCTGCTGAGGTTATGGCAGCTGGAGCTAACTCGGTGGCGGTGATTAGCGCCGTACTAGAAGCCGAGTCTCCAGAAGAGACAGCCCGACAAATAATAGATAGCTTTGGGGCACGAAGTGAATAGACCAACCGATAATCTAGAACCAATTGCTGACCAGATCCGACTGAGCTTCTCGGCTAAAGATGCCACTAGAGAGAAGGTGCTGCCCCTGTGCCGTGAAGTAATCCGACACTGCAGCCAGGCTATTCGTGCCATTCACCGCCAGGAGTTTAACCAGGCAAAAGAGCTGCTCGGAGCAGCCCGCAACCTCCTTGATGAGGTCTTCCAAGCTGTGGTTAGCTGCAGTGAACTCGGCTACGCTGGCTTCGTCAGAGATGCGCAAAAGGAGTTTGCCGAAGGTAGTATCACCCTGGCTTTGGTGGCAGGAAAGCAACTTCCCAGCCCAGACGAACTGAGTATTGATGCCGCTGCTTACCTGAACGGACTAGGTGAAGCGGTAGGTGAGTTACGGCGCTACCTTCTGGATAGTATGAGGAAGGGTGACCTCTCCCGAGGTGAGGAGCTACTGGCCGCCATGGATGACATCTACAGCGTCTTGGTGACTATGGATTTCCCTGATGCCATAACTGGCGGTCTACGTCGCACCACCGATATGGTCCGTGGCGTCCTGGAAAGGACACGCAGCGACCTGACATTAGTTATAAGACAAAAAGACCTGGAGAACAGGTTGGAAGAATTTGAGGGTAATATCCGTTAGATACAAGATTGTCTGGCAACAATCTCTTAAATTCTATAATTGACCTTTGCTGGCAAATGCGTTAAACTTGGTGAGCAAGTTGGGTCTCTATTAGCAAAACTACCGGGAACAGCAGAGGTTGAGTAATCAACCTTTTCTTTTTGGACAGGAGGTTAGCCTAATGGACTCATGGATTCTACAAATACTGATTCTGGCGGCTGGGGTTCTAGCTCTGGGATTCGTCGGTTACCTGATATCCACCATATTACGTGAGAGCGAAGGCACCGAGAAAATGAAGGAGATTGCCACTGCCATCCGCCAGGGAGCCATGGCTTTCTTACGCCGTGAGTTCACCACCTTAGGTATCTTCACCGTGGTGATATTTATCGTCCTAGCCATCTTCATAGAACCCAGACCTTTAGTGGCTATAGCCTATGTCCTTGGCACGCTAACCTCAGCCCTGGCTGGCTTCCTGGGAATGAGCATCGGCACCCGAGCCAATGCCAGAACAGCTAATGCTGCCATTAGCAGTTGGGCTAGAGGTCTAAGAATTGCCTTCTCCGCCGGAGCAGTAATGGGCTTTTGCGTCGTTGGGCTGGGGCTGCTGGGACTAGCCATCATATCCTTCATCTGGCAAGACCCCCATGTATGGTTGGGCTTTGCCTTCGGTGCTTCTTCAGTAGCCTTATTCCTGAGAGTCGGTGGGGGTATCTTTACTAAAAGTGCTGATGTCGGCGCTGACCTGGTAGGCAAGGTAGAAAAGGGTATTCCTGAGGACGACCCACGAAACCCAGCCGTAATTGCTGACAATGTTGGCGATAATGTCGGCGATATAGCCGGCATGGGCTCCGACCTCTACGAGTCATATGTCTCCGCTATAGCGGCTTCAATGGTTTTAGGCGTCATCGCCCTGGGTACGGTAAAAGGCATGTTCCTACCCCTACTCCTCGGTGCTCTTGGCATATTGGTTTCCATTATTGGTGCTCTTTTCGTCAGACCCAAGGAGGTTGAAGCCAATTTTGAGAGGCAGGTAGCCAAGGCACATGCCACCATGAACACCGGAGTATATATCAGTAACATCCTGATGATAATAGCTAGTTTCTTTATTATAAGAAGTTATGTAGGTGAACTAGGACTTTTCTGGGCGCTAATATCAGGCTTAATCGCCGGTTTCTTTATTGGGCAGGCAACCGAATACTTCACCTCGGCAGAGCGTGGTCCAGCGCAGAAAATAGCCAGGGCAGCTGAAACCGGTCCCGCAGTTACCATTATTGAAGGATTAGGCACCGGTATGATAAGCACCGCTATACCAGTAATCCTGGTAGCCATTGCTACCGTGCTCGCCTATCTCTTTGGTGGACTACTGGGTATAGCTATTGCCTCTATGGGTATGTTGATTAATTTGGGAATGTTATTATCAATGGACTGCTATGGGCCGATAGCCGATAATTCGGCGGGTATTGCCCAGATGGCTGGATTAGGTAAAGAGGTCAGGGAACGCTGTGAAGCCCTGGATGCGGTCGGCAATACCACGGCTGCCCTGGGCAAAGGCTTTGCTATCGCCTCGGCTGCCTTAGCCTCACTAGCCTGGTTAGCCACCTACTTTGGGGTAGCCAACGTTGATATAGCCAGCCTGACAAATGTTGGCGTGATTGCCGGCGTGCTGATTGGCGGTATGCTAACCTTCGTCTTCAGTGCTCTGGCAATGAGAGGCGTTAGTGATGGCGCCTTTGCCATCGTTAATGAGGTCAGAAGACAGTTCCGAGTAATCAAAGGGCTGATGGAAGGCGAGGCCAAGCCTGATTATGTAAGATGTGTTGATATCGCCACCAAAAGGGCGTTAAAGTCAATGCTACTCCCCGGAATACTGGTGCTGCTAGTACCTCTTATCCTTGGCTTCACTTTAGGGCCAGAAGCGGTCGCTGGACTACTGGTTGGTGCCCTAGTAACCGGCTTCCTGATGGCTGTAATGATGGCTAATTCCGGGGGAGCCTGGGATAATGCTAAAAAATATATTGAAGCGGGTAACCTCGGTGGCAAAGGTAGCGATGCTCACAAAGCAGCTGTTATTGGCGACACTGTGGGTGACCCCTTCAAGGATACCGCCGGACCTTCCTTAAACATCCTGATTAAGCTAGTTGGTAAAGTGGCCGTAATTTTCGGACCCATCTTCATAACCCTTATTGCATTATAAGACTCCGCCATAGCCCAGCTAACCACGCAGGTAGGGATTACCACTACGCTCAGCGCCGATGGTAGTCTCAGGACCATGACCGGGGTAAACAATAGTCTCATCAGGTAATACCATAAGCTTGGTATGAAGACTATTCATCAGTTGGCTATGGCTACCACCCGGTAAATCGGTTCTACCCACGCCATACTTGAACAGGGTATCTCCAGTGAACACTACACCATTCCCAAGCAGACAAATACCACCCGGGGTATGACCAGGGGTATGAAGAACCAAAAAGTTTAAGTCGCTAATATCTATGCTATCCCCGCCATTAAGTAACCTATCCGGAGAAGATGAAGCTGGATAGGAAAGGCTTGATACCAGCATGCTTATTAGCCGGCCCTCCTGCCCGCTAATAGACTTGGCATCATCAGTATGAATAGCCACCTCAGCCTCAGTTGCCTCCTTGACCTCCTTTACCCCACCAATATGGTCTATGTGACCATGAGTTAACACGATGACTTTTATGTCAAGCTGTAAATCCTTAACCTTCTTCAGAATTTGTCTAGCCTCATCACCGGGGTCAATTATCACCCCTTCCTTGGTTAGCTCAGAGCCAACAATATAACAGTTAGCGGCAAATGGTCCCACCACCAGTTTCTTAAGAATCACATTTTCCCCTGTTTATTTATTGTATACACTCAGATTAAGTATGGAAGGCACCATGACTAATATTTAAACTTGATAGAACGAAACAAAAAGAAGTAGGCTCCCAAAGTACTTAGCTTCAGAAGCCTACTCTACGCTTCGTTCCACTACTCCTCCATTTTGGTTACCCGCGCCAAATAGCTCCTTTTAAAAGAGAGCCCTTTTAATAATTACGAGGAGCTCGGGAACCTTCTACCCGCTCCTCGCTGATTACTTGACCTCACCCTCTACAACCTACCAGCGAGGAGCCAATCCTGGGAAAGAACCATCGGCATAACAAAACTATCTTTGTCATACCACCACCTCCTCTCAGCTAAGTCTCGAGTGAAGGAACTATTCTATTTGGCTTAATTATAACAAATGCTGTGTTAAAAGTCAAGCCCTATTCCGCCAGACGGAGGACAACCCAAGACTAGGAAAATACTATCACTTATGGGTTAATACAATAGGGCTTCTGCAGTTTATAATCTGCTTTGCAATGCTGGCCATTTTCAGCTACAATTCATACGGGACATATATTATGCTGATATGGGTATTCGCCCTGACTATTATGGCACTGGGGAGTATTACCCTAGGCATATTCATTATTCTGGCCAGCCGGTGGATTTGAGCCCAATGGTGCCGTCTAGTAAGAGTTTAAGGAGTGATAGCTGTGTCTAAACAAGTACCAGAAAAGGTTGATATGGAAAAGATTGTCTCTCTCTGCCGGCGGCGTGGCTTCATTTTCCCCAGTAGCGAAATCTATGGAGGGCTTTCCAGTTGCTGGGATTATGGGCCTCTAGGCGTGGAACTAAAACAGAATGTAAAACAAGCCTGGTGGCGAGCCGTAGTTCAGGAGCGTGACGATATGGTTGGTCTGGACGCCGGCATCCTGATGCACCCTCAAGTCTGGAAGGCCAGTGGTCACCTTGAGGGGTTCACCGACCCTCTGGTAGAGTGCAAGAGCTGCCACCTGAGGTGGCGTGTTGATGACCTGAAGGACAATAAGTGCCCCTCGTGCGGTGGTGAAGTTACCGAGCCTCGCCTGTTTAATTTAATGTTTAAGACCTTTATGGGTCCTATAGAGGAACAAGCCAGTGTAGTTTACCTGCGCCCGGAAACCGCCCAGGGTATATTTGTTAACTTCCAAAATGTGCTTAATACCACCAGAAAGAGGCTGCCCTTTGGTATCGCCCAGATAGGTAAAGCCTTCCGCAACGAGGTTACCACCGGCAACTTCATCTTCCGCAGCCGGGAGTTTGAGCAGATGGAAATTGAATTCTTTGTTACGCCAGGAGCCGACCAAGAGTGGTTTAACTACTGGACTACGGAGCGCCTCAACTGGTATGTAAACCTCGGCATCAAGAGGGAAAACCTTAGACTACGCCAACATACCAAAGAGGAACTGGCTCACTACGCCCGAGAGTGTTATGACATTGACTACCTGTTCCCTATGGGCTGGTCTGAGTTAGAAGGTATCGCCAACCGGGGTGACTTTGACCTTGTCCAGCACTCAAGTTTTAGCGGCAAGAGTCTGGACTACTTTGACGAGGAGACTAAAGAGCACATTATTCCCCATATAATTGAGCCATCGGCCGGGGTAGACCGCTCTGTCTTAGCCTTCCTGTGCGATGCCTACGATGAGGAAATAGCCGAGGGCGAAACAAGGGCACTACTTCACCTTCACCCCAGCCTGGCTCCCATTAAAGTAGCCGTATTGCCGTTAAGCCGACGGGAGAGGCTGGTTCAAGCGGCGAATCAGATATATGCTGACCTACGTCAGTGCTGGATGGTGCAGTATGACGATGCCCAATCAATCGGGCGGCGTTACCGGCGCCAGGATGAGATTGGCACCCCCTTCTGTGTCACCGTTGACTTCCAATCACTTGAAGATGAGCAAGTCACCATCCGAGAACGCGACACCATGAACCAGATACGACTCCCCATCAGCGAATTAAAAACGACATTAGCCGCTAAGCTCAGCGGCGAAGAGCTATTCGTCCTGCCCCCCGGCGGTAGCATATGGAAGGGGGGCGAAAGTGTCTAAATACGGAAGTAGAGAAGCAAAATTATGGCTCTTCTAGACCTCTTAAAACACAGAAAAAGCGTCAGGGATTTCCTGGATAGACCTGTTGAGCGAGAAAAGATAATGATATGCCTTGAGGCGGCAAGGCTAGCTCCCTCCGCCTGCAATTCACAACCGTGGAAATTTATAGTCGTGGATGATAGGCAGTTAAAGAATAAGCTATGCAATGCTGCTTTTAGCAGTATATATTTTATAAATGCCTTTTGCAAGATGGCACCAGTTATAGTTGTCGTCATCTCTGAAAGGTCCAAGTTTTTGGCTCAAATCGGCGGAATGTTCCGAGGCACAAAATACTACCTTATAGATATAGGGATAGCTATTGAGCATTTTGTACTCCAGGCTGAGGACTTAGGTCTTGGTACTTGCTGGATAGGCTGGTTTAATGAAGGGGCGGTAAAATCAATATTAAATATCCCACAGCATAAAAAGCTAGACATCCTCATAGTGTTAGGCTATTACAATAGGGAAAAGCTAGGGCCAGAACACGGTAGAGAGCCAATAGATAAAATCGCGTCCTTTAACGCCTATTGAATCCGGCGACCCTGTCTGGCGAGTTCAACTCGTTACCGTATTGTATTTCAACCATGGATATAGCGTCCGTGGGGCAAAGCAAAAAGCAAGTTCCACAGCCTAAACATTCTGCCTCATCGATTACAACTCTCCCGTCCTCCATAGAGATAGCCACACAGTGCGCTGGCCTA
>JAUVZE010000009.1 GCA_030602665.1 Dehalococcoidia bacterium | reverse complement strand
GACCTTTACCAAAAAGTCAGGAAAGCAAAAGGAATGGGGGGAACTAGGTTCATACATGTATTCACACCTTGCCCCACGGGGTGGGGCTTTCCCTTCAGTGACACCATCAAAATCGGCAAGCTCGCGGTAGAAAGTGGAATGGTTGTACTTTATGAAATTGAGGATGGTGTTTTTCGCCTTACCTCGGCCAGCGAAGCCATTGCTCGGAGGGGTAATCTAAAGCCGGTGAAAGAATACTTCATGGAACAGGGAAGATTTAAGAGCATTACTGAAGAGCAGATTAATGAACTGCAGGACTGGGTAAATGCCCGGTGGAAACGTTACCTAGAGCGGGCAACCGATTTATAATCCTCGGCTATTTTTCTATTGCTTTTTCTCATCCTTTATTCTTCCCCCTTAAGGTAACCAGGCCTTCTTAAGGCCTGGGAGACAGGTTGAACAATTCGCTGGTTTGTTGGGTTGGTAGCGGGTTAGGATAGGGGAAACCAATCAAGAATTTCCAACCTTATTCTTTAGTGAATCCCTCCACCACCGCAATCTCTTCCGGCGTAAGTCCGTAAAGTTCATACACCATCTGGTCAATATGCCGTTTTCAATTTCGCTAACGATGTTTGCGATACTACCATGAGACATCCCAGTCTTTTCCTCAATCTCTTTATAAGTGTAGCCAAGCAGGTAGCATTGAGCTACTTCAAGCCTTTTTACTCTGGATATTTCCTTCATTACCATACCTCCCATACATATGATTTTTTATTAAAACAAAAAACTATTTGACTTTTTGACCACTTGACCATGTTTTTGACCCAATTGGATTTACTTCTGGATTATATTTTTGATATGTCATTTTGCAGCTAAATAACGATTGCCTCTTGATTGTCATCTGGAAAGACTATAATCCCTGCGGGTTTGAGCGAAGGTTAAGAAGAAGTCTTGTACCGACCGAGAGGAAAAAACAATTATAATTGTTATGCTTCTCTATCTCGGCCAGCTAATAATGGGATTATGAACTTAGTGGGTAAATGTAAAAGTCTTAGAAAAAGTTCTACCTTTTATACAGCACGGCCTACCACTAAGGAAGTTTCACAAGGTAGGTCTATCTGACCTGCCTTCGTTTTTGGCTGGGAAGATGAAACCCTACTCGTACGGAATGTAATCGGCAACTTTGGAGAGGAAAGTGGTTCTATTCGGGTAGCCTGATGGAGGTATCTGGGGTTCTAATCCATCACCACTCCTCCTTGACTATTCACCAGCAGGTTCACGTAGTATATTGGCAAATCCTTCAGAATTCTGCGGGGGCCGTAAAATAGGCCAGACGGCGGGAGAAGGCAGATACCTTTGTATAGGGTAGAGGACTGTAATGTTATGGTACTGATTAATAACGAAATGCTCTCAGAAGGAGAAGAGGACAATACCTAACATCAAGGGAGAGAATGGCGGAAAAGAAAATCCTTGTAGTTGATGATGAACCTACCTTCGTTAGACTGGTTAGTAAGACCCTTACGCACAAAGGATATGAGGTGCTCATGGCAGGTGATGGTCAGGAAGCTTTACGGCTCATGTTTGCCCACCGGCCAGACTTAGTGCTGCTGGATGTGGTAATGCCCAAGATGGACGGCTGGCAGACCTGTAGCCGCATCCGTGAGATGTCTGATGTACCCTATCGTTATACTTACTGGACAGCAGAAGTCCGAGACAGATATAGTGCGTGGTCTTGACTACGGAGCCGATGACTACCTTATTAAACCGGTAGGAAGTAGGGAGTTGGTGGCAAGAGTGCGGGCAATACTGCGGCGTGCTGAGTTGCCCCCTTCACCAGAAGCTAAGAAGGAACTTACCTATAGTGACGCCTTACTCACCGTAAATATTGCCGGGCGGAAAGTTATTGTTAATGGAGAACGGGTGAGATTAACCCCAACCGAGTTTAAGTTGTTTGCGCTTCTATTAGGGAATGCTGGCCGTGTTCTTACCCACCAACAATTACTGGAAAAGGTGTGGGGCTGGGAGTACGTTGACGATATAGCCCATGTCCGCATCTATATCTGGCATCTGCGTCAGAAGATAGAACCAAACCCTGCACACCCCAGATATATTATAGCTGAACCAGGGGTTGGCTATTACTTTCAGAAAGCCACTTAATATAAGTATTGCATTTGGATACTGATGTCTAAAACCTCTCAACCGCCTATCTCGCTGTCCAAGCTGCACTTTACGTCATAATATGCAATTAAGAAGGCCCGTTATAGGTCTACTGCAAGCTCAACGTTTTGTTTCTGTACTGATTTGAAATAGTAAATAAGAAACCTAAAAGCCCTACCCTAAGCCAAGAAATGACTATTGATAAACTAGACAACCTATTGTAGAATAGTCAGGGGTACAAAAGTATGGGTAGTAAAAAGGACATGGAAAGCGATACTGGAATATTTAAGAAAGCAGTAACCAGGGCTGAGAAACTAGGTGAATTAGCCAAGGAGGCAACTGAGGCATCGATAAGAGTATCACAGGAGGCGTTAAGTAGGGCTGAGGAAGTAAGCAAACAGGCTAAAGAGACGGCTGAGGCAGCAGCAAGAGCATCACAGCAGGCGGTAAACAGGGCTGAGGAAGTAAGTAAATCGGCTGGGGAGGCGGCTGAGGCATTGAAGAGAGCCTTTGAGGAAGCGATAGACAAGGCTGAGGAAACAATCGAATCGACCAAAGAAGCTGCTGAGACCTTGGTAAGAGCATTTGAGGAAGCAGTACGCAAAGCTGAGGAAACAGTAAAATCTGCCAAGGAGACGGTTGAGAAGTCGGTAAGAGTATCGCAGGAAAAGATAAGCAGAGCTGAGAGGACAGGCCTAGCAGCCAAGGAGACGGCTGAGATATCGTTAAGAGTATCACAGGAGGCGATAAGCAGAGCTGAGGAAGTAAGCAAACGGGCTAAAGGGGTGGCTGAGGCAGCAGCCAGAGCATCGCAGGAAGCGGTGCGCAGAGCTGAGAAAACAATTAAGTCGGCTGACGACACTGCCAAGGTGTATACAAAGGCTTTTGAGAAAGCAATAAGTAGGGCTGATGAAGCAAGTAAATCGGCCAAGGAGGCGGCTGAGGCAGCGATAATGGTATCTCAGCAAGCGGCAAGCAAGGCTGAGGAAGCGGGAAAGTCAGCCTGGGTGGCGGCTGAGCAATCGATAAGAGCAGCCAAGGAGGCGGCTAAGGAATCAATAAGATTATCACAGGAAGCGATAATTAAGGCTGAGGAAGTGGGAAAGTCAGCCAAGGAGACTGCTGAAGAATCGAAAAGGTTATCGGAGGAAGCAACGAGCAGGGCTGAGGAGACAGGCAAGTCGGCCAAGGAGATGGCTGAGGAATTAATAAGAGTATCACAGGAAGCGATAATTAAGGCTGAGGAAGCGGGAAAGTCAGCCAAGGAGATTGCTGAAGAGTCGATAAGAGCGGCCAAGGAGGCGGCTGAGATATCGATAAAAGCATCACAGGAAGCTACTTCTAAGGCTCAGGAAATAAGTCAGTCGACCACAGCGAGTGCTATGGCATGGATGAGGGCATCCCAGGAAGCAATAAGTAGGGCTGAGGAGGCGAGTAAATCGGCCAAGGAGGCAGCTGAGATGTCGGTAAGGGCGTCGCAGGAAGCTATAAGTAGAGCTGAGGAAGTGAGCAAATCGGCCAGGGAGGCTGCCGAGGCATCAATGAGAGCAAGCAAGGAAGCTACTGAAGCGTCGGAAAAAGCAGCTACGGAGGCGGCTGAGACGTCGGTAAGAGTATTCCAGGAATTGATAAGCGGTGCCGGCGGAATAGGTAAAACGAGCAAACAGGTAGCCAGGCAAACTGCTGATGCACTGATAACAACATCCCAGGAAGATGATAGCAAGATTAAGGAAACAGACAAAGCTTCCGAGGACAAAGCTGAGTCGTTGGCAAGAGCTTTCGGGGAAGCACTAAACATAGCTGGGGCTAACGCAAAGGGGGAAAAAGAGGCCAGAGAGGTTGAGAGAAGAATGGAGACCCGATTGAGGTATCTAGCGAGAATGTATGAGTCTAATAAAGACAAGCAAGCTGAGGAAGAGGACGAGGAGGAGGAAGGTTAAACAAGCTAATATGACCTTCCCCCATATTAGAGGGGAGGTATAATACTGGTGCGAATTGCTGATGGTCACGAACTATGTCATCAGTAAATGAAGTGGGAGACCCAGATTGGAGGAGGTGCTTTTATGGTGAATGAGAAAGAGCAAGTCAAAGGGGCCGTTAAGCAGGCTGGAGAGCAAGCCCTAAAACCGGGGGCTGGAGTTCCCGAGCAGGTCACGGACCCTTTTGCTGAAGTTCTTGGTCAAGTTGAGATGGCCTATACGGCCTATTTGGAGGCTCAGAGAAAGGCGGCAACGGCCTATAGGGGATGGGAACGACAAAGGGAGAAGGCCTATAAAGAGGCTGAACGGCAGGCTACTAATGCCTGTGAGGAGGCCATAGAACAAGCCTTGAGAGTCCGTCAAAAGACTGAACAGGAGGCCGAGGAAGCATATAAGAAGGCTAGAGAGAAAGCCGCGCAGGTTTATCAGGAAAGTGTGGGACAAGCGTTAAGAGTGTGTAAGGAAACCATAGGGCAAGCCTGGAAAGTCTCTAGGGAAGCTTCAGAGCAAACCTGGAAAATCTTCCAAGGGGATAAGGCAAGAGGAGAGCGGGTTGACTAATTCGTTGTTCAACTAGGCTTGGGCTGGTCAATCATAGTAGCGAGGGTATATCCCTGAAAGCTTCCTCAATCCCTTTATGTTCGTGCTCTATCTCTCCCCGTCTCCTCTTAGTAAGAGCAATATAACTGATCGTTTTAGTAAAATACGCCACAACTTTTCTTGAATTAACAAGGTCAGACAGGACAACGGTAACACTCAGTAAGCTCTTTTCCCTGGGATAATCACCGCTCCGTATTATAGCCTCTGTGGCTATATTCCTTAGAGACGCTGAGAGTTCCTTTATCAGCTCCATATTCATTTCCTGGGGTGGTCCGGTCAAGAGATACAGAGCTCTCCTTGCATCCGCAGCGTTGCACTTGAGCGATAACTCACCGATGGCTTTATCCATCGCTTGGACTCCCTTCTGGGTTTCAGTAATCTTCTCCCTAAAATGAAGCTTGTCTTCACCGAAGAGTCTAATCCGTGGTAGCTTCACTTCACCATAGCCGATTACTGTCCATCCCACCAGAGTCTGTATGATGTCTCCAGCATCGAGCACCCTTGACCCAATATATTCGGAAGTTATTTCTTCGCCGGCACAAAGTAAATTGTAAAATGGCTTAACCACCATATGGTTGATCTTGGCGAAATTGTTTCTAATCGAGACGTTTTTTCTAATATATCTTTGATTATCAACAAGAAATACCGCATCAGCCACCAAGTAGGCGGATTTAAGGCATGTGCCTACGTTATAAATAGATCTTTCCTCTGTCATCTCTTCATACCTAAAAGGAAGGACAATAAGATTATATACCGGTTTGTGTATGTAGCGCTCTTTTAATAGCTGTGTTAGTACTGGTAGGGCTCCGGAGCCGGTGCCACCAGCAGCACCAGCAATTACTAGGAAGGCATCCATTTCAAAAAAATGTTGCGTTGCGCTTATACTTTCTAGAACCTTATCGCCATCCTCTCTGGCCAGATCAGCACCAAGTTCATTTATTTTACCCACGCCGTGACCACCGGTCTTTTGACCTCCGATGAGGATTCTATGCTGGTAATCAGACCCTATATGGGATAGTCCACTTAAATCGGCAATATCTGTGTTGACAGCTAAGACGTTAGTAACCGATTCAATTCCGCGCTGAACATGCGTTGCTTTACCTAGTAGAGCAAACTCGTCGGCAATCCGGCCGCCACATTGTCCACAACCTATAATCGTTAACTTCACTGTACACCTCGATAATAGACGAGTGCATTATTCTAAGCATAATTGCACAGCTGTGTCAACACCGCATAGATAGAAGGGAGTTTTCCTGGGGTAGGCGACTGGGCTGAGCCTCAACAATCACTGATTCTTCTGATGTTCCAATTGAAGGGTGTAGAAACTCAAAGGCCAGCGACGTTCTATCGAGAACGCTCTCCAGTACTATATTCCCACACACCCTTAAACTTTACACCATAGACCCAGGAGGTGCGTTACTCTTTTACGATGAGTTACCGATGGTGTATAATACTATAATCTAAGAGGAAAATACCCAGACGGAGGACAAAAATGGTTAACGAAATGGAAACCAAGAAAATAATGACACAGCCACTTCCTCAAATCCTTGATGAGATTGAGGATAGCATCAAGTTGGCCAATGAGGCCGCAAAAAATGCTAGAGAAGCGGCAGAGGAAGCTCGCAAAGCTGGAGAGAAGGCCGCCAATGAGGCGGCTAGAGTGGTTGCTGAGCAGATTGCTAAGGTTGAGCAAACAGCGAAGAGCGCTATGCAACTGGCCGAGTTAGTAAACTCAGCAATTATGGAAGCAGTTGCTGTCTTAGAGAAAAGACTTCAGGAAAGCCATAGCTATAGAGGGCGCTCCAAAAGAAAAGTTGAAGGGTAGCCAATTCGAATCAATGTCTGCGTGAGACGATTTGAACTTTCTACCACCTGAGTCTAGGTGGGACATGCAATATCGCTTCTCTACACCACCATTTATATCTCAATTCCTGTGCCTTACTTCTTTTCTTGTTGTGACCTAGGTAGTTTATGGTTACCCAACTCGTATGTTACCCACCCATAAGCATCAAGCCTATGCTGATGGCTACGGCAGCGAAAACCGCCCCAAGGAAGACCAAGATGAGCATAGCTAGGAATTCCCAAGAAGAGAGGACTTTCTTCACTAATTTGGTTGGTAGAGCTTCTTCCGCTTTGGTAAAGGCTTCCTCAGCCTTTCTTGCAGCCTCCTGAGCAGCTATCTCAGCGGCTTTTCTAGTTTGTCTTATCAGCTCTTCAGCTGATTTCTTGACCTCCTCAACTTTGGTTGCAGCTTCCTCTCCAACAGCCCTAATAGTAGTCTCGGCGGCTTCTTTAGCCTGCCTGGTCGCTTCTTGAGCGTTGCTTACAAATTGTTGAAAAGCGGCAATAGCTGCCTCGTTAGCTTCATCTCCAGCGATGTCAGCTAGCTCAGCTTTCCTGCGAGTCTTGTCAGCTACCTCAAAACCAGTAGCTGCCGCCACTTTAGCTTCTCTACCTGCCTCATCGACTCTCTCAGCGAGTATTCCTGATACTTTAGCCGCTGCCTTGATAGCTTCATCTCCAGCGATGTCAGCTAGCCCGGCTTTCCTATCAGTTTCCTCAGCCGCGCGGAAAGCAGCAGCCGCTGCTCTTTTGGCTTCCCTACCCGCCTCATCAGCCTTTCTAGCCGTCTCTGTCGTCACGTTTGTTGCTACCTCAGCAACAGCTGCCTTAGCTACCTTCATGCTTTCATCAGCCCGCCTACCAGCGGCATTGGCCGCTTCGATAGCTTCCTCGACCGCCTCTTTAGCCGCTATGGCTGTCTCTTCAGCTCTGGCAGCAGCCTCCTCAGCTGCCCTAGTAGCTGCGATAGCGGCTTCTCTAGCTGCCAAATCTACTTCCTCAGCTTTGGCGGTAGCTTCCTCAGCAGCATATTTGGCAGCTCTAGCCGTATCCTCAGCCTTAATGGCTGCATCTTCAGCTCTTCGTGCAGCCTCCTGAGCAGATTGAGTAGCAGTCTCTGCAGCCTCTCTGGCGGCGATGCTTGCTTCCTCAGCCCTCCTAGCTGCTTCCTCCGATGCTCTTGCGGCTGCATCCCCAGCCTCCCTGGCCAGTTTGGCAGCTTCCTCAGCTTTTCTAGTGGCTTCAGCAGATGCCGCCTCGGACGCCTCCCTTGCCCGCTCCGCAGCTTCTGTAGCAGCTACACTTGCCTCCTCAGCTTTCCTGGCTGCTTCAGCAGCTGCCGCCTCGGATGCCTTCCTTGCCCTCTCCGCAGCTTCTGTAGCAGCTACGCTTGCCTCCTCAGCTTTTCTAGTGGCTTCAGCAGCCGTCCCCTTAAATGCTTCGGCCGCTTCTTTGGCTCCCTTGTCTGCCTCCTCGGCTTTTCTAGCGGCTTCATTAGCTGCTTCTATAGCCGCCTTGGCTGTGTTTTCAGCCTTAGCAGCGGCTTCGGCAGCTGCCCGGGTAGCGGTCTCAGCGGCCTTTTCTCCGGCCTTACGGGCTTCTTCAGCCCTCTTGGCTGCTTCCCCCGATGCTTTAGTGGCTGACCCAGCGGCCTCCCTAGCCGCCTTGGCTGCTTCTTGGGCTCTTCTCGCCGCTTCAGCAGCTCTTCTAATGTTCTCTTCCATCTCATCCAGGATTTGAGGAAGTGGTTTGGTTAGTATTTTCGGAGGCTTCTCTGGCCGCTTTGCTTCAGGTGGCCCAAAATTTTTGTTAACCATTCTCTTTATCCCCCTTTTCGGTAATTATTTGCTAAATGCAAAATAGAACCTATAATATACAAATGGCAACCAGCCATCTTTAATGCTAACTGGCGGTTTAGGGCCTTTTTGCACCCATAATTTCGCCACACGACAAGAAATATTATTATAAGCTTAGGGTTATCCTGAGTTTAATCCCCGTTGACTGGATTGTCAATATTTCAAATAGAGACGAGCCCCTATCTGTGCTAAACGTAGTTAAGAGCATTGAGAGGGAGGTAGTGTGGTGATGGGCTGAAAGCGATATTTGAAAACAATCTAACATAGGCTACCTGAGTGCTGCTACCGTGGTCGAGCAACGCACTGGACAAGCCCACTAGTGCAGAACCTGTATGTTTAAGCTGAAGCGTTCAGGAATCAAAGCTATTTCCGCTTAAACGAAACGTCATTGTGTTTAAGCCCGCAATTGGTCAGCCGTCTCTTGGTAGGCGGCATCCAGTAAGGCAAATGGCGTGGAGTAAACAACTCTTTCCCTACCCAGGCAAACTGACTTGCCAGTGATAGCCTGCAGGTAAACTGTTTGTTGACAGCCAATACAGAATTTGAGAGAATCTTTATTATTAAGTGGGCTGAAGAATTCACCTTGGAAGGTAGCGATTGTGCATCTGCCCTTGAGGAGGAACGTGTATGCTCAAATTTAGCGCTAATTTAACCATGATGTTCAATGAGGTTGATTTCCTAGGTCGTTTTGAGCGGGCATCTAAAGCCGGCTTCAAGGGAGTTGAATTCCTGTTTCCTTATGAATGGGAGAGGCAGGAGCTGGCGGAGAAGTTGGACAAGCATGGCCTGGAACAGGTATTATACAATCTGCCAGCTGGAAACTGGTCCGCTGGAGAGCGGGGTATCGCCTGCTTACCACGGCGGGTGGGAGAGTTCCAAGAGGGTGTAGGGTTAGCCATTGAGTACGCTAAAGCCTTGAGATGTCCTCGACTGAACTGTATTGCTGGAATAACTCCGAAGGACGTGCCGGCAGAGAAAGTCCGCCAGGCAATGGTGGATAACCTTCGGTTTGCCGCAACTGCCCTGGAAAAAGAAGGCATTCGCTTGCTGGTCGAGCCTCTAAATAACCAAGACATTCCCGAATTTTATCTAGTACATACACAAGACGCACTTCGGTTGCTTGTGGAAGTGAATCACCCCAACCTCTGGCTGCAATACGACATTTATCATATGCAAATCATGGAAGGTAATCTAACGAGAACCATTGTAGACAATCTGGCTCGTATCGCCCATATTCAGCTTGGGGATAATCCGGGACGACATGAGCCAGGAACTGGCGAAATTAACTACGCTAACCTGCTTCGCTTCATTGATGAGGCGGGATATGATGGCTGGATTGGGTGTGAATACAAGCCAGCTGGTGTGACAGAAGACGGTCTTGAATGGGTCAGACCTTATCTTGAAGAAGGAGGGAGATAATGGCAAAACTTGGGTTTATTGGGTTAGGGATAATGGGTAAGCCGATGGCAGAGCATCTGCTAGCTGCTGGTTATACAGTCTATGTTTGTGACCTGCTCTCGGAGCCGGTTAAGGAACTATGTTCAAAGGGTGGGGTGGCCTGTAGCTGTTGTAAAGAAATAGCACAAGAATCCGATGTAATCTTCATTATGGTACCGGACACGCCCGATGTGGAAGCCGTTTTGTTTGGGGGGGGTGGTGTGGCAGAGGGTATCAGACCGGGCTCTATCGTGGTAGATATGAGTTCTATATCTCCGATTGCTACCAAGGAGTTTGCTAGAAAGCTTGGTGCTTTGGGTGTAAAGATGCTTGATGCCCCTGTTTCCGGTGGCCAGGTAGGAGCAGAAAAGGCCACCCTTTCCATCATGGTCGGGGGCAAGCCTGAGGTGTTCGAACAAATTAAGCCCTACTTTGAGATTATGGGCAAGAACATCGTTCATGTTGGTGATAATGGCGATGGTCAGACTTGCAAAGTGGCTAACCAAATTGTAGTTGCCCTGACAATTGAGGCAATTGGTGAAGCTCTTTTATTTGCTTCTAAGGCAGGTGCCGACCCAGCCAAGGTAAGGAGAGCACTACTTGGAGGATTTGCTCAAAGTCGGATTCTGGAACTACATGGGGAACGAATGATTGGGCGTAACTTTGACCCTGGTTTTCGTATCCGACTACACCAGAAAGATCTGAACTTGGCCTTGCAGGCAGCGCGCAACCTAGGGTTGAGTTTGCCTAATACATCTACAGCACAGGAACTATTTAATGCGGTTGCAGCCCATGGTGGTAGTGAGCTAGACCACTCTGCTATGGTGCTAGCGCTAGAAACGCTTGCCAATCACAAGGTCAGCGGATAGACATCCAACAATGTGTCCCCTTACGTTGCCGTAACCATCTCAGATACATAGGTTTCACATGAGGGAGGCTTAATAAAACCAGCTTAGCTACCTAAAGTGTCCATTAGCTCTGTCCCATCGTGTGCCCTATTTTTGCTAACGTTGAACACAAAATTGCTGTATATTACCATTGAGCTTAGTTGAGGTGCTGGCAGCTTACCTGGAGCAGGAAGAGGATTTCCTTCCCGATATATGCACATTTTAAATTCTTAAAAGGAGAGCGACATGGTAGAAGCGTCGGGAGAAAATGTTGCCCGCTTGGCTGAAGCTGTCCTTGACGATAGCACATTTTCAGATTGGAAGTTCCTCAAACCAATCATGAATCCTTTCTCCGCCAGAATCGACTACCTGTATACATGGGATTCTGTCCTCAAGAGCCATCTCCATTATCCTCACATTGTTATTGTTGTGTTTTACCCGTTACCGGTCAATCGCCACCCTTTTTCTCTTCCCGAATCAGTCGCACGCTATTGCTGCGGCACCGGGGGCAAGTTCTCTCCTCTAGTTCCGCATTTTCGGACGGGGGAGGAGTGTATTCATAGCCACAGCGCAGGCATTTTAGCTTTACTTCCTTTGCCATATTTACTCCCGCTCAGTTGCACTTAAACTCATGCTAGGTAGAGCTTCCCAGGGCTGCGGTGCCTTTCTTCTTCTTGCTCTCATACTCCTCAAGAATCTTCTTGGTTTCTTCGATTTCCTCTCTGGTAACCTTTGTTCTCATTTCCTCAATCTCGGTCATCACCTGGGCAAACCTGTTTCCCTCGGCGGCGCTCATCCACTCCAGTTGCAGCCTCTCTGGCCTGATTCCCAGCCGTTCCAACCTGCTCCACAATCGGTCCATACGCCGCTGTGTCCAGCGATTGGCATCAATGTAGTGGCAGTCAGCGAAATGACAGCCGGAAACAAGGACTATCGGGGCGCCAAGCTTGAATGCCTGCAGAACGAATTTCTCGTCCACTCGCCCGCTGCACATAGTGCGAATAATACGAGCACTGGGTGGATATTGTACCCGGGATGTACCTGTCAAATCGCTAGCAGCGTAAGAGCACCAGTTGCAAGCAAAGACAATTACTTTGTCCTGGGGGTTCTCCTCCAGCGCTGCCTCGGTCTGAGCCATGTACTGCTCGTCATCAAAATGGCGTATGCTAATGGCACCGAACTGACACTCGGCGGCACAAGCACCACAACCACGGCACATAGCCTCGGTGACCTCGGCGGGGATTTTCTGCTTACGGCTGGCAGTAATGGCTACATATGGGCATACCCGCACGCAGACCTCACAGCAGGTACACTTTTCCTTGTCCACAACTGCTGTAGCCGCCTCCAATTTAATCATGTCGGCACTTAGGACAGCTCCGGCTCGTGCGGCAGCTGCGCCCGCCTGAGTCACGCTGTCCTTGATATCTTTAGGTGCTTCAACACAACCAGCCAGGAACACGCCTCGTGTTGGGGCATCGACTGGCATTAGTTTGGGATGGCACTCGGCAAGGAAGCCATCACTTGTCTGAGAAAGAGCCAAAAGGTGCCTGAGTTGCGCCCCATCCTGCCGGGACTCCAGCCCAACCGACAGCACTACCATATCAAGCTCGAACTCCTCGATGCATCCGGCGGTGGTATTTTCTACCTTGAGTAAAAGGTTCCCGCTATCATGGTCTTCGGCAATATGCTCGGGTAAGCCGCGTATGTATCTCACCCCCGCCTTTTTGCTTCGGTTAAACAAGTCCTCAAAGCCCTTGCCAAAAGCGCGTATGTCAATGTAGAAGACAGAGAGTTCAGTATCAGGGTAATGCTCCTTCAACAGTAAGCTGTCCTTTATGGTATTCATGCAACATACGTTGCTACAGTAGGGATGCCCCCGCTTATAGGCTCGTGACCCGACGCACTGAATGAACCCGATACGCTTTGGAGTTTTTCCATCACTAGGCCTGACAAAGTGACCATCAGTAGGTCCTCCAGCACAGATAAGTCGTTCAAACTCCAGGCTGGTAACCACATTCTCAAACCTGGTGTAACCATATTCATCAAGCGCCGTGGGGTCATAGACATCCAAACCAGTAGCCACTATGATTGTGCCCACATTGAGTTCAACAATTTCATCCTGCATATCAAAATCAATGCACTTTTTATCGCATTTCTCCAGGCATTTACCGCAGGCAATTGGGTTGTTACCAAGGCACTCGTCCATATTTATCACAAAAGAGGATGGGACTGCCTGGGGAAAGGGCATATATATTGCCTTCCTGATGGAAAAGCCCATCTGGTATTCGTCGGGTTTCATTACCGGGCATATGTCAGTACACTCATTGCAGGCGGTACACTCACTTTCATCAACATAGCGTGCCTTCTTATGCACCTTGACCCTGAAATTGCCGACATACCCGGAGATACTCTCAACCTCGCTCAGGGTCATCAACTTGATTCGGGGATGTCGACCGACATCCGTCATCTTAGGACCGAGTATTCATATGGAGCAGTCCATGGTGGGGAAGGTCTTGTCGAGCTGAGCCATCATGCCGCCAATGGTGGGTTGCTTTTCGACCAGGTAGACCATATGGCCGGCATCAGCCAGGTCAAGGGATGTCTGGATACCAGCAATACCACCTCCAATCACCATAGCGGCGTCAGTGACGGGAATCTCCCTCTCCATCTGGGGTTTGAGAAAGCGCGCCCGGGCAACCGCTATTTTAACGATATCCTTGGTCTTCTGGGTGGCTGCTTCAAGGTTGGTGGAGTGCACCCAGCTACAGTGCTCTCTGATATTGGCCATCTCAAACAGGTAGGGATTGAGCCCCGCCTCGGCTACACAGTTGCGAAAGGTAGGTTCATGAAGGCGGGGCGAACATGAGGCAACTACTACCCGGTTGAGGGTGTGCTCTCGAATGTGCTTCTTTATCTCATCCTGCCCGGGGTCAGCGCAGGTATACCTGTTCCGTACCGCAACGACGACACCATCCAGCCCCTCGGCATACTGCCGCACCTCCTCGCAGTCAATGAATCCGGCGATGTTCATACCGCAGTCGCAGACAAACACACCTATCCTCAGACTATCATCGGTCATATCAACACCTCCTAAGCAACCAGTGCCTTGGCAGCTAAACTGGTTATGTCTTCAATTTCTATCCCTAGTTCTTCCCCGAGCCTCCCGTCATGCAGGGCACATTTGAAGTGAATCTGGCACTTTGGGCAAGATGTTAGCAGAATGTCAGCTCCGGTGGCGCTGGCTTCCCTTAAACGCTCGGCCTGTATCTGCTTGTTTATGGTGCCACAGTTCATCCAGGCTTGAGTGCCACAGCAAAGGGCACTAGTCCGGCTCCGGGGCATCTCCACTAGCTCCAACTTGGGAATGGCATTTATTACTGCCCGTGGCTCGTCATAGATACCAGAGAATCTTCCCAGTCGGCACGGGTCATGGTAGGTAACCTTCTTTGCCGAGCGGCGGAATTTAAGCTCGCCGCTAGCTATTCTCTCAGCCAGAAGCTGAGATATATGAACTACCTCAAAATCCAGACTGCCGAAGTAGCGTGGATATTCAACTTTCAGGGTTAAATAACACTCTGGACAGGTGGTTACCACCCGCTTGGCCTTGGCTTTGCTTATCTCCTTCAGGTTGTGTTCCGCCAGCCTAGCGAAGTGCTCTGTATCTCCCGCCCAGAGCAAGTCGTGTCCGCAGCAGCGTTCGTTGGGAAGCAATGCTGGCACAATATCTAAATGATTTAGAAGTTTCACTGCCCCTTTAGCCGTACCAAGGGTCTTCACACCGATATCTGCGAAGAGAACATCAAAGTATGGCTGGCAACCAACGAAATATAACGTCTCGGCCTCAGTAGCCGTTTTAAGGTTCTTATCCACCCACCCCAGACGATTTTGGCTCAGGTGGTCAGCAGTCATTATGTGCATCAGTGATTGCAAGGCGCCGCCATGCGTGCACTGGCCAGTCTCCCCCAAACCATGGGCTTCTGTCCTCAGCAGCTTGATGAGCTCGGTATACTGGACACCAGACTGGCACCTTTCCTCACACATGGAGCAGGTGATGCACGACCAGAGTTGACTGTTACTTAATAGCTGAGCCTTGTGTCCGCGGAGGGCGCTATACACGACCATCCTTGGTGAATAGTGCGGGTCATACTGTGATATAGGACAAGCGACAGTGCACTTACCGCAGTCCAGGCATGAGTAGGCTCTGGTATCCATAATTATCTGGCTAATTTCTGGCAATCAATCAATCCTTTCTTAAGCCGGGCTCGCCACTCCTACTCTCAAGCGCAGTGGACATGAGCCAGCCTTGCTGATGCGTTTAACAAAGCTGGAGACCTTCCTGGCCAAAACGTCGCCTCTGCCCAGAGGCACTTCTACCAAAGCTAGTCTTTTCGGGTCAACGCCCAACAAGTTCAACATCTTTCTCGCCTCGGTGAACACTTCCTTGGCACTGGCCATACCAGATTCGTAGTGACAATCATCTAGCGGGCATCCCAGCAGCATCACACCGTCAGCTCCCAGCTCAAATGCCTTGAGGATGA
>JAUVZE010000047.1 GCA_030602665.1 Dehalococcoidia bacterium | reverse complement strand
GGCTTCCCTTCCCTAGCTACCAGACGGCCCCGATAAAAGACCATCTCTACCTTAAGGCTAGATAATTCACCAAGCACAATTAAGTTGGCTAGGTAACCAGGGGCTATCGCCCCCAGCTGGTCAAGTTTGAAATACTCGGCGGGATTGATGGTTGCTAGTTGAATCGCCCGCACCGGGTCAAGACCAAGACGAATTGCCTTCCGTACCACGGCATCAATATCACCATCCCTGAGCAGGTCAGCACAGCTACGGTCATCAACCACAAACAGGCACCTTTTATAGGTCTTATCGGTAACCAAAGGCAGTAAGGCATCCAGATTTTTCTCTGAAGAGCCCTCTCTAATCATGACATACATACCTTGCCTTAATTTCTCTCTGGCTTCGTCCAGAGAAATGGATTCATGGTCAGAATAAATGCCAGCGGCAATATAGGCACTAAGGTCTTTCCCGGTAACACCGGGGGCATGTCCATCAACAACCTTGCCTCGGGCTAGGTTAATCTTGCTCAGCACACTGACATCACCGCTAAGCACACCGGGGAAATTCATTACCTCCCCCAGCCCAATAACGCCTCTCCACCTGATAACCTGACGAATATCCTCAGAGCTTATGCTAGCTCCCGATGTCTCCAGGTGGGTAGCCGGTACACAGGAGGGTGCCATTAAGAAAAGCTCCAGGGGCAGGCGGCGGGCGCAGTCCAAGACATACCTTATACCGTCTAAACCAGAGACATTAGCTATCTCATGGAGGTCAGTAACCACTGCCAGCGTGCCCCGGGGCACTACTGCCCGGGCATATTGAGCAATATCAAGCATTGAACTTTCCAGGTGAGTATGCCCATTGATAAGACCGGGAGCTAAATACTTACCACTCAAATCCACTACCTGCTTAGCCTGGTGATAATCCCCTACCCCGGCAATCCTATCACCACAAATAGCCACATTGCCCGGCTCAATCTCGCCAGTAAAGACATTCACCACTTTAGCATTAGCCAGGAGAAGGTCAGCCGGAAGCTCCCCTTTAGCTACCGAGATTAGACTAGCTAGCTTGGCTGCTATCAACCTTCGTCACCCCAATAAATAGTAAAATATGTGCTTTCAGTCTACTACATGTGAAAGCTGGGGGCAACACCTGGGCACGCTGAGGATTTACTTAACCGGGCTTTACCTGTTAGTGATAGTCATCTCTTGCCATTCTGAAGTCAACAGTCTACAATATTGCCTGAACCGGGGATAGTTACGGTTGGTAGTGACTCAGGTCAAGCCAATGATGTATAGACCCCGGCAGACAAAACACCGGTAAGGGGGCAGCAGAATGCAAACACACACACCGACATACGATGAAGCGCTATCACTGTTTAAGGAATTTAACCAGAGTGAGAGCCTGCTCAAGCACGCCTACACTGTTGAGGGAGTGATGCGTTATATGGCGCAAAAGCTGGGTGAAGATGAGGAGAAGTGGGGAATCGTTGGGCTAATGCATGACCTAGACTATGAACGCTTTCCCGAGCAGCACTGCAGCAAAGCCCGAGAGATATTAGAGGAACGAGGTTGGCCCGAGGAATACATACGAGCGATTGTCTCTCATGGCTGGGGAATATGTAGTGACGTCGAGCCTCAAACCAACCTAGAGAAGGCATTGTATACCATTGACGAACTAACCGGGCTTATCACCGCGGTAGCCATAATCCGACCATCAAAGAGCGTGGCTGACCTTGAGGCAAAGTCAGTAATGAAGAAGTGGAAAGATAAGTCATTTGCTGCCGGTGTTAATCGCTCGGTGATTGAAAAGGGGACGGCAATGTTAGGGGTAGAGCTAAAAGACCTGGTCACTGATGTCATTATGGGGATGCGCCAGGTAGCCGACAGAATAGGGTTGTAGGCTAGAAGTGTATGTCACCCTCTAACACATGTATGTCGGGTAGATTACGAAATCTTTCATCCCAATCCAAGCCATAGCCGACTAAAAACTTATCAGGGACAGTGAAACCCAGATAATCAATGGTAACCGGAATCCGTCGCCGGGACGGCTTGTCCGTCAGGGCACAGAGCTTCAGTGAGGCGGGCTTTTTCTTCCGCAAGTAATCCAGCAGGAAAGAAGTAGTAAGACCGGTATCCACAATATCTTCAATCACCAATACCTCCCTGCCTTTAACTTCAGAGCGAGGACCCTGCACCACCTTAATCCTTCCCGAAGTCTGCCTGCCCCGACCATAGCTGGATAGCCGTATAAACTCCACTTCCAGCGGGAAATCAAGAAGCCGAATGAGGTCAGCCATAAACATAAAGGAGCCTTTAAGAACACCTATCAAAAGAGGGTACTTACCGTAATAATCACCTCTAATTTCAGCCGCTAGTCTCTTAACCGTGGCTTCTATCTCATCTCTACGGAAGAGAGTATGTAGTTTAGGTTGAGAACTCATCGCTACCTGAGATTATAATCTTTGCCCCAAATTCTGTCCAACCAAGACCAAAAACATTGTCTATCAACTCCGTTAAGAAATGGTCATCTGAGATAAAAGGGGGGAACTTCTCCTACAACCTTGGCGTTTGTCTACTAGACTACCTAGCTCATATAATAGGTCTAGGTCTCTATACCATGTAATAAAATGGGCTCAGGCATCTGGCTATGTGGAAACACAAATGAGGTCACTTGGGCAAAGTATGATAAAATTGAAAGGTCTTCTTATGTTAGGCATCTGGATTGTTATCATTATCGCTGGCGCCTATATCGTCTTTGTCGGCTTTCTCTTTATTTTTCAGTCCCACTATATTTACTATCCCGAACGCGTTCTATCAGCCGACCCGGGTGACATCGGGCTTAACTTTGAGAGCGTCTCATTTGAAACTATGGACGGAGTGAAACTCTCCGGCTGGTTTGTTCCCAGTGAGAGCGCCAGAGGTGTGATTCTATTTTGTCATGGTAATGCGGGCAACATATCACACCGTTTGGAGTCCATTCAGATATTTCATCAACTTGGGCTAGATGTTTTCATCTTTGACTACCGAGGTTATGGCCAAAGTGAGGGAAAGCCCACCGAGCAAGGCACATACAAAGATGCCGAGGCGGCGTGGCAGTACCTAATTAAGGAACGTCAAGTGAATCCAAATGAGGTCATTGTTTTTGGCCGGTCGCTCGGGGGTGCGGTTGCCGCCTGGCTGGCTCAGAGCCACATACCAGGGGCACTTATCCTTGAGTCAACATTCACCTCTCTTCCTGATATTGCTGGCACATTGTATCCCTACATTCCGGTTAGGCTCTTGTTACGTTTTCACTACAACACGGCGGAATATTTGGATAGAGTAAATTGCCCTGTTCTGATTGTTCACAGCTGCGACGATGAAATAATGCCCTTTAACCACGGGAGGCGACTATTTGAAATGGCGAAGAAGCCGAAGAAATTTCTTGAAATCGCTGGCACCCACAATGAAGGATTCATCACATCAGGCAAACGTTATGAAGAGGGCTTGAATGCATTCATCTCGGAGTATGTTGAACCCAAAACTTGAAGGACAGAGCAACACGCTTGCCCCGGTACATGCCAGGCAGCTCTCTAGCGGTAACCAATACTCCTTTTGCAAATTGGCCAGCTGGAGATGTATCATAAAAGGGCGGCCGAAGTAAGAAAATTACCGAAATATGGAGGGATTAATGGATAAAGAAAAAATCATTGCTTTACTAAACCAGGACCTTGAGGGTGAGCACGGTGCCATTATTCAGTATCTTAACCATGCCTATGCTATGGGTGAAGGCGAGATGGCTTGTGAGATTGAGGCTATTGCCCGGGAGGAAATGCGCCACCTGGACTGGTTGGCGGAGGCTATCGTTGAATTGGGTGGTGTCCCTAGTCTGAAGCGGGGCAAGATGCGGATGAGTGGCGAGTCAGTGGCCGATTGGATGAAGAATAATGTGCTGCTGGAAGAGGATGGCATAAACCTATATAGGGAGCACATTAAGCTCGTTGATGACCTCAAGATAAAGCGATTATTGCAGCGTATCTTGTCCGATGAGGAATCGCACCATGGTGACTTCCAGCATTTTGTGGAGAAATCGCAGAAGGAAGGAGCCAAGGATGTGAGAGGCAGTCGCCAAGACAGGGTCACCAAGATTCTCAACTGGGGCATTGAGCACGAGTATACTGTCATCCTCCAGTATCTACTTCATTCCTACATGTCACCCAATGAGGAAGTAAAGGAGGAGATGCAAGACCAAGCTATCAACGAGATGCAGCATCTAGGCTGGCTTGCCGAGAAGATGGTTGACAGTGGTGCCAACCCAAGAATTGAGCACACCGAGGTTGACCAATCAACCAAGACCGCCGATATGCTTCGTGCCGACATCAAAATTGAGCAGGAAGTGGCAGCGGCATATGACCGTGCCGCCAAGGAAATTGAAGACCCTGACCTAAAAAAACTTCTCCTTCGGGTTAGAGACCATGAAATATATCATACCGAGGTATTCACTGACCTGCTAAAGGAAGAGGAGGCAAAACAAGGTTAAAGAAAGGAGGGAGAATAATGGCTTACACCGCAAAAGACTACAGTAACCTCATTGGAATGGAGGGCTTCAGCGAAACCCTGCTGAAAAGTCACTTCACCCTCTATCAAGGCTATGTGACCAATACCAACAAGCTAATGGACTCACTCGCTACTATGTTAAAAGAAGGCAAGGTTGGCACCCCGGAATATTCTGAGTTGAAACGGCGGATGGGTTTTGAGTTCAATGGCATGCGGCTCCATGAGTACTACTTTGGCAACCTTGGCGGAGACGGAGCTTTGGACAAATCGGGTAAGCTAGGCAGGAAGCTAGCCGAGGACTTCGGTAACTACGAAGACTGGGAAAGAGATTTCAAAGGCACGGGAACAATGCGTGGCATCGGCTGGACTATCCTGTACCAGGACAATACGACGGGACAACTGCTGAATCAGTGGATTAATGAACACGAGACCGGCCATCTTGCTGGATGTACTCCCGTTCTGGTAATGGATGTCTTCGAGCATGCCTTCATAACCGATTACGGGCTAAAACGGGCTAACTACATAGAAGCCTTCTTCAAAAACATAAACTGGGGTGTAGTGGAAGGCCGGCACTAACCCAATTCTAGTATCTGCTGAATGGAGAGTCTAGGTATTCGACCCTCACTCTACAGAGGCTTGCCAAGGTAGGGTATAATTGGAGATAAAGAAGAATACAGATGAAAAGTAAAGTAGAAAAAGAGCTGTTAAAGGTCTTGAAGGATGAAATGAAGCCGGCAGTTGGCTGTACTGAACCAGTTGCCGTGATGGCAGAGAGAATGGGGATTGGAGAGGAAAGGCTGGCAAGGGCAATCGCTCTAAGTCTTTTGCTCACTATCTACATAAAAGCGTATTCTGGCAGATTATCTGCTTTCTGTGGTTGCGCTGTTACCGCTGCGGTTGGGGCAAGTGCCGGGACTGTTTATCTATTGGGAGGGGGTGACGAGCAAGTTAGGTATGCCATCAAGAACATGGCGGCCGATGTAACCGGTATTATTTGTGATGTGGGGAACTTTAGTTGTGCCTTGAAAACTTCCACGGGAGCAGGGGCAGCAATAAGGGCCGCCTTGCTTGCTTTGAAGGGAGTGGTTATCCCCGATGATATTGGAATTGTTGGCAGAGGTGTGGAGGAAACAATTAAAAATATGGGTAGAATCAGTTCCCCAGGTATGGTAGAGACTGATAGAGTTATCTTGGATATCGTGGGCAGGGGGTAATATAGCCAGAGTAGTTAACCAAAACCTATGCGAAGAAGTTTGAGAAATGTCGAGGTTTACTGGAGAAAGATGCTCCTGAGGTTCATATCACCTTTGTGAATTATTCATAACATGGAACAAATCACACGGGAAGATATGGGAAATATGAAGGTCCTTGATAAAAAAGATTTATAGGGGTGAACGATGCAAACCGCAGACAAACTGAATAATTTCAAAGCGTACCTTGGTCCTGCAATGAACCAAAAGCTAGCAGTCATGAGAGCTGAGGGGAGAGATGTGATAAACCTCGGTCTAGGCGACCCGGATGTAACTCCACCGGAGCATCAACTAACAGCACTCGCTGAGGCAGTATCAAATCCGGACAACCATCACTATCCATCCGCTTACCCGATAAAACCTTTTATGACGCCATCGCTGCCAAAGCGGTGGGGTTTTATGAGGCTCTACAGCCCAGCTTTGTTGACTACCAAAGGGCTGTACTGGATAATGCTCTCGCCTTAGCTAGTGAGCTGAGCCGCCTAGGGCTACGCATTGTATCGGGTGGAACGGATAATCACCTGATGCTGGTAGACCTTACTAAGACAGGGGTCAGCGGCATTGAAGCCCAAGAGGCCTTAGGAGCAACCGGCATTGTTGTTAATCGCAATACAATCCCTTTTGACCCCCAACCACCCATGATAGCCAGTGGTATTAGACTGGGCTCGCCGGCGGTAACCACCCGTGGCTTTGGAGTTGAAGAAATGAAGCGTATTGCTTCACTGATTGTAAAGGTACTAAATAATATTGATAAACCAGAGGTTCAGAAGCAGGTGAAAGAAGAGGTTAGCCAGATATGCCAACGTTTCCCTGTGCTTGGAATAGATTAGTAGACTAATGGGTTACACAGGAGAAAAGGATATGAAAAATAAAAAATTTAGTGTATTAAATGCTATTGGAAATACTCCTCTACTTAAAATAGAGAATGTCTATGCTAAACTAGAAAGTGTTAATCCTAGCGGCAGCATAAAAGATAGGATTGCCTTGGAAATAATCGAAGCCGCCGAAAGAAGAGGAACATTAAAAAGAGGCTATACAGTAGTCGAAGCCACCAGTGGGAATACGGGAATAGCTTTGTCTATGGTTGCTGCTGCCAAAGGCTATAAGATGATTGTGGTAATGCCTGAAGATATGAGTGAAGAGAGAAAACGAATGATTAGGTGGTTTGGAGCTGAACTCGTGCTAACTTCAAAAGAAGGAAGCGTTGCAGAAGCTGTAGAAAAGGCAGCAGAGATTACCAAAAGACCTAAAACATTTTTGGCAAACCAGTTTAGTAATCCCGACAATATTATAGCACAAGAGAAAACTGGTGAAGAAATTTTAAGAGAAATTGGACCGGTAGATGCTGTTGTGGCTGGTGTTGGTACTGGTGGAACACTAATGGGTCTGTCAAATGTTATGAAAAGAGCTAATCCAAGGGTAAAAGTAATTGCTGTAGAACCTGAAGAAGCCGCTATTATGTATGGAGCCATGATTGGAAAAAGCGACGTCGAGATTAAGGAGCATCAGATTCAGGGGATTGGCGATGGCTTCATACCTGACATAGTAGATATGAGCAAGGTTGATGAAGTTATTACAGTTGCGAGTATAAAAGCCGTCGATATGGCAAGAAAACTTGCTAGCGAATATGGATTATTAGTTGGCATAAGCTCTGGGGCAAACATGCTTGCTGCACTTAGAGTAGCTGAAACATACAACAAGGTTGTTACGGTTTTACCAGATAGAGGAGAAAGATATCTAAGTATGAATTTGTAAAATACTAAATTCTGGAACTCTACCTCTTCTATTCTTCAGCCTGAAGTGAGAATAGCAGACCGCCGATAAGGTCATGTAGGCCAATTTTGTTATCATTGTATCTAACCTTTCATTGCGGTCGGCCTATAATATTCCTTCTTTTTTGCCTAGGTAGGTTGTTGCCCAGCTTTGTGGAGCGGGAGACGGGACTCGAACTCGCGACAACCTGCTTGGAAGGTTGCCCAGAGACAAGTTGGTAATCGCTTGCTGATTTCATCCCCTCCCTACGATGTTTTCTATTTGCTCTTTTGTCGGCAACTCGGTGCCGAGAT
>JAUVZE010000055.1 GCA_030602665.1 Dehalococcoidia bacterium | reverse complement strand
GAAACAAAACAATCCATCGAGGAAGTAGGATTCTATAGCCCAAGACCACCGATTAAACCGGTATCTTTTGGATGTGCCGCTGAAGGTGATAGTGGCTAGGTGCATCTATTCCACAGAAGTTTTATTGACCTTGAAGTCTGGAAAAGGCAAAGGCATCAATAGGCATTGAAGTTTTGTCTTCAGTTATAAGCTCCGCTATTAATTTCCCCGTTATTGGAGCCAGTGTAACTCCTTCTCCGGCGTGTCCGGTAGCGATAACAAAGCCCGAAGGATTATCCACTTTGCTTAGAATGGGAAGACCGTCAGTATAGCAAAACGGCCTTAACCCAGCATATGCCCTGATAAAGTTAACATCTTTGAACCTCGGCATAAACTTAATAACTCTTTCTGATATATACCTTAGGGTCTGCATCGTTACTTTGTTATCAAAGCCAACAAAGTCACGGCTGCTGGCGATAGTCCAGTTTCCACTATCTGCCTGGACATAGCTTCCAGCAACGCCAAGTTTTATTCTAGGGTCTTTGGACTTGGCTACTTTTTCGGCATCAAAGGCGATAGTCAAATAATCAGCGTCTAATATATACCGCCATCTTCTATTAAAGGGGAGAGATTCGGTCACCATAACCTGTCCCCTTCGTGGTATGATAGGTATATCAAGGCTAACCATTTTGCCAATTTCAGGAGACCACGCCCCGGCAGTATTAACCACAACATTAGTCTTTATTGTCCCTTTATCGGTAATAACAGCTGTGACCCTGCCTCTACTTGTTTCGATGTCCTTAACCTCTGCAGAAAGCATGAACTCCGCTCCCATTCTTTGGGCGGCACGAGCAAACCCATAGGTTAGTTTAAAAGGATTCACGATACCAGAATACTCATCTTCTACTCCAACAACTACATCTTTTCCTAGTATAGGTTCTAGTTCTTGTATTGTTTTTCCTTCAACGATCCGTACGTTGAAACCTTTTTGCTGAAAAGCCAAAGAGTGCTTTTCCATGGCAGGGCGCTGCTTTTCGTCAACACTACAGATTAAAGAACCACTGTTATAGTATTCAATGTCATAGTCTATTTCTTCAGCCAGGTCCTTATATAGCTTTAGGCTCTCAGTAATAAGCTCAAGCACAGGCGATGTAAAAAGCTGAAAGGGACACCCGCCTTGATTAGCCCCCGAAGCACCAAAACATAACCCTGGTTTCCTTTCTACTACGATTACTTTGACCCCCCTTTTCGCCAGGTAATAGGCTATTGAGGAGCCTATAATACCGCCTCCTATGACAACTGCATCTGCCGTTCTATTCACTCTCTCCCCTATCTTGTGCACATTCACTCACAGGAGTGAGTTTCTGTATTGATTTGTAAATTAACCTGAACGTGTTGGCTAAACTGTCGTGTAGTCAACCCCACTTTCTTTCCTACGACATAAGAATCAGCAGTATCCAGGAAGTTGACTCTAGCATCCAGAGCCCTTTCCATTATTCTTAATAGACTCTGTTTCACCTAGCTGGTTCCCTTAGATCATAGTACCAAGGCAGATTGTAGAGACCTTGAGCCCTGCTCTTCCCAGCCTCCGTACTGCATGACAATATTCTTTCCGGCTAATCAACCGATTCTAACAATGTTACTAGAAGCGACGCAATCAAAGCTCAAAGACCCAACTGCTGTAGCTTCCCTTTTGTCGGTATGCCTGTCTCTCTGTTCCATCCCCTTGCTTCATAATATTCATCTAACATCCGCTTGTAGTCTTTGATTTCGCATTCAACAACTGAGGAATACTTCCCAAATTCTGGTACTCTGTGAACCCTCGCTGGAAGATAGTCGTCTTTTCTACTTATCCCTTCTCTGACATTAAACATTCTTTGAAGATTAAAAACTCGTTCGCCTATGTTCAAAAGTTCTTTCCCATCTATATCCCAGCCGGTTAATGAAGAGGTGAGCTCAGCGAGTTCTGGCAGCCCCAAGCCATTATATACGTAGAACTTACATATCCCCAGAATGTCTGGCAGCATGCCAAAGTCCTGCAACGTTTTGGCTATTTCCCCTTTGCCTTCTTCCGCAAAGCGATCCACGGTTTTAGGGTCAGGAACTCCGTAAGGAACTAGTCCGAAATCGTTCTTGAGACTGTCATAAGCCATACCTTCCAGAGGATGAATATGACACATGCCCCTATTGTTCACCCCATACATTACCGCTAGAACTTTTCCGGATCTTCCATCGTGCGCCGGTCCCTCAAGACCCTTGACCTCTATCGCCAGCATCTCCGAGCCCCTCCCAATTTGTTGAGAAGCAAGCCTAGTTCCCCCACCTAGAATTCTCCCTATGCCTTTCCTGCTAGCTATTCTCCGAACTAATTCAACTATAGTCTCTGCGTTTCCCCAAGTAAGGTCTAAACCGTCAACCTCTTCTTTACTCAAAATACCTCGCTCGTAGCAATCCATAGCAAAAGCGATAACTGCCCCTGTAGATATTGTATCCAAGCCATACTCATTACACAGGTACGTGGCATGTACCGCAGCATCCATATCATCATTCAGCACAAAAAATGTAAAGGCACAAATGCTTTCATACTCGGAGCCTTCATGCTCAGGGGTTTTCCACTTCCCGGACTCCACTCTAGCAATTCTGCCGCAGCGCAGGACGCAACCTTTGTAACACGGATTAGCCCTCATTAGGTTTACACTTTCAAAGTGGTGATAAAGCTCCTCTCCTCTTCCCCATGAATTAGCTCTCCAATTCTTCGTCGGGATATCCCCAAGCTCATCACACGCAGGCAAGTCTCCTGTAGTACCACGGGGAGCCATACCTTCTCCATCAGTGGCATCCAGAACCTTTTTGTTGCCGTCTTTGACAGCTTTTTGGAACCTATCTGGCTCGGCAACTGGAATATTACCATTACCTCTCACCGCAATTGCGAGCAGATTTTTTGAACCCATTACTGCTCCCGCTCCACACCTGCCAAATGCCCGTGTCCCAACCATAATACTGGCGAATCTCACTAATTCTTCACCCGCAGGACCTATAACTGCAATGTCAAACTTTCCATCCCCTAACTCTTCTTTAATAAGCTCGTTTTTCTGAGACGTCGTTCTGCCTTTCAGCTTATCTGCAGGTCTTATCTCAACTTTATCATTGTCAATCACAATATATTTGGGTTCTTCAGCTTTACCTTCTATGACCAAGAAATCATAACCTGCTTTCCTCAAAGCGCCACCCCACTCTCCTCCACACTTTGATTCGCCCCAAATACCAGTTAGTGGCGATTTAAAGCAGACCTCAGCAAATCCTGATCCCGGAGCTCTTGTGCCGGTCAAAGGACCTGTGGTAAATACCAGCTTATTTTCCGAGCTTAAGGGCTCAATACCTACTGGGATTTCATCGTATAATAATTTTGCACCGTACCCAACTCCGCCGAGGAATTCCCTTAGTATTGCAGGCTGTGTTTCCTCGGTGCTAATTTCTCCTTTACTCAAGTTAACTCTTAGTAATTTGCCTGAGTAGCCAAACAATTGGCTTGCGGAATCCATTTTGCCTCCTTTATTTGATACTCAACATTCATTTCCTACACGTTTCGCCATTAATACTAACACAACTCGTTAATTGATTCCCACCTCAGCCTCCACTCAATATCGTGACAAGGTAAAGCTTATCTCACCTTTGCATCACTTTGAACTTGCTCATATGTCCCCCTCAGAATTCCAGCTTTGTTCCATTAAGCCGAACTTCCTCCAGAAGCCTGGCAACTCTCTCCACACCTTCATCGCTCCATCTCGTACCAACCCCAGTCCGCCGGTTTATCTCCCTAAACTCCCTTTCTACGGCACTGGTGGCTACCACCACCAGCTCTGGGGCAATCCCTTGTTCCTTTAGCCTGGTGCGTCTTTGGTGGTAAGGTGAAAGAGACCTCACGTTGGGATTTTAATTTAGTCCTTATTTATCTACTTGGCAATACCCCAAAATAGAGGCGAACACCTGGGCGTGCGGAATGTAGCTATAACCTTGGAGAGACAAAATAATATCCCACAAATATGTAATATTCAGTCAGACATGTTAAAATGTGGTTAGAGCAAAGGAGCACGACCTGGAAAGCCTGCGGGCGCAAATCAAGAGTAGTGAGGAAGGAGGCGGCATGGACAAGCCAGTGAGTAATGCAACTGAGTTAAAGCCCATAGTAGAGAAAGCCGTTAAAGCTTTATACGGTGAAGCCATGCAGAACATCAAGATACTCAAAGCTGATCGGTTTCCTTTGTTTAAGGAGCCGAAGCAAGGCTGGCTCATTCACACAGAATTCAACGATGATAGGTACGAGTATTCCATTCAGATGGATGTTCAAATGGCCGATGGGCGAGTCACCAGGGTGGTTGAACTACATCGGGCTCCTACGAAGAAATAGTCGGCTTATTGTGTAGATTCAGTGCTTCCAGAGCGGTCTTAGTCAGCAGCTAGCTCCAAGAACGAGCCGGGCTACGACTTCTAGTGGGGTAATGATTTCAAGCAATAATAAGTCATTAATTCTAGACCCTAAACTGTGCCATTTTCGCTGACAATTTACACCAGGCACTCACCGGCCACGATTCTTAGAAATCCCCAGAGGCTGGTACGTGCTTAGTACCGCCTTGAGCTATAGCATCTATTACTTCCTCACTGAGCGCAGCTTGTTAGTCGCCTCCAAGTCAAGCTCTAAGGTTTTCTCGCCTATCACTACTCCATAATCTCGCCTTGCTGCCTCCACGCTGACGAGTTCATTTCTTACATCCCGTAAAACCTTTTCTGGGTCACGCTCGTAAGGGTTGCCCCAGCCCCCAGCGGCAGGTATTACCGCCCGAAGTATATCACCATGGTTAGCATAGAAGGTTTGCTTCTTTAGTGCGCGCATTTTACCATCGGGTGAAATCTGGTAACCCTTGGCAAATCCTCCCGGTCCTCCACCATGCAACCCCCACGGTTCATACAATGCCCTGTCCTGGCGCCACTGAACCTCAACCTCACTGGGGCTCTCAATACGGTAGTCCTTAATGACACTGATGCCCCCCCTATACTTGCCCACACCACCGGTATCCGGTAGAAATCCATATTGTTGCAGGCTAAGGGGGTATTCTCTTTCTATCACTTCACAGGGTACATTGGAATAATTCAACCATGGGGGAGTATGCCCATCAATCCCATCGGCATAGGGGCGTCCTGGCCAGGAACCAGGTAAGAAATCGGTGTAGACGAAGGGTGTCCCATCGCGGTTTACCCCACCCATGCAGATACCAAAGTCCAATTCCGACCAACAGGCAGGGATTTTATCGGGAAGCATTTTGGCCATAGCGCCAACAATTACATCCCACAGTCGCCCGATAGTAGCTCCCCTTCCGGCAACCCCACCAGGAAAACCAGTGTTTAGTATAGTGCCATAAGGGGCTATAAGAGTCAGTGGCCGGTAGACCCCACTGTTAGCCGGGACGGAGGGGTCGAGGAATAGTCTCATAGCCGTGTTGACTAGGGCTACCGTTGTGGAGAGAGGAAGGTTGATTGACCCCTTCACTGTGGGTGCTGACCCAGTGTAGTCAAAGGTGATGCTGTCTCCCTTAACAGTTATCTTTAGATAGAACCTAACTGGATTGGGGCTAAAGCCATCGTCATCCATCCAGTCCTCAAAATCATATTCACCGTCAGGCAGTCCCCTAATGGCAGCCCGGGTGAGCCTCTCACTGTAGTCCAAAAGCTCCTCTACGTAGGGGCAGAAGGCATTCCAGCCACCATACTTTTTGATTAGTTTGACAAGCTCTCTTTCCCCGAGAGCAGTAGCTGCCACCTGAGCCTCCAGGTCTCCAAGCACCTTATCAGAGATACGAACATTCTTTTCAATAAGCCGGTAAAGGCTAAAGTTACGCTCCCCCCGCTCGTAATACTTAAGGGGAGGTATACGCAATCCCTCCTGGTAAATAGAGGTGTTATCGCAGGCATTGCTCCCCGGTGTCTTGCCACCAAAGTCAAGCTGATGGGCAATGGCACCGGTGAAAGCAACCAGCTCATCATCCACGAATACCGGTCTCACTGTATAGACATCAGGGAGGTGGGAAGCTCCCTCATAGGGGTCGTTGCACATAAATACATCATCAGGGTAGATACGCCCTGCCCAGCTTTTTAGCAGGGTCTTGACGAAAACAGGGAACACGCCGAAATGGATAGGATTAACCATCCCTTCAGCAACAATATCTCCCTTGGCATCGCACATACCGGTGGCAAAATCAAAGAGGTCTCTAATCAGGGGAGAGTAAGCGGTTCGATTCATAGTCAAAGCCATTTCATCAATTATTGTGCTCAGAGAGTTTCTGACTAGTTCAAAGGTAATCGGGTCGAGTCCTTTTCTTATTGCCATATTTAGCCCTCCTCACTTTTAATATCAATCTCTATTGTTCCCCACTTGCCTGACCTAGCCTCAGCATAAGGTGGAACGACACAGGTAGCATCATAAAGCTCTATAATCAGTGGACCCTTAGTTGCTTTTTCAGACAAGTCTGACAATCCCAAAATCGTTGTCTCTAGCCAGCCGTAATTCTTTCCATAGTAAGCCTTTCTTACCTTTTTAGCACTCGCTCCCCCGGCACGAACCTCTGAACTCATGAGGGCCTCAGGCTCTACCTCGGCAGGAAAGATTACCTTGGCCAGTAACCTTAGGTTAACCACATCCACCGGTTCATCAGCGCGCTTATGAGCATAGGTCTTGAGATGTTCCTCATTGAAGTTTTCTACTAGCTGTGTGATATGCTCTTTTTTGAGAGTACCCCAGGGAACAGACAATGTCAGCTCTGATGACTGCCCAGTATACCTGGCATCAATCGCCTTAGTGATATTGATACTAATATCCTTGCCGTAGTCAGCCGCTGCTATCTCAGCTAAAACCTCGTCCTTCATCCTTGCCCAAGTCTCATTGGCTTCATCTACTACTGACTCATCAAGACGATGGAAGAAGGACTCGCTGGCATGATGCTCTATTTCAGCAAATAGAAGTCCAAAGCTGCTAAAGACGCCTGCTGCCGGTGGTACTATCACCTTTTTAATGTCCAACTCTTGTGC
>JAUVZE010000019.1 GCA_030602665.1 Dehalococcoidia bacterium | reverse complement strand
GACTGGGCACCTGCCTCAATGCCGATGGAGATTTGAGCAGCATAGTGAAGAGCGCACAGCTTTTTCCTCATAAGACGTCCTTGATGCCTCACCCTTATGGCATTCACAAACTCTTCCTCTGTCATCTGAGCAACGATATTGGGCACCGGACAACTAGAGAGCACGCTCAGGGCGGTCAGCCCGCAGGGGTCTTTGAAGACCTGGGTAAACTCGGGGAAGATTCCATCCAATAGTCCTTTAATTAGATTTGTGATCCTGGTCCTCTCCTTAACCAGGCGGCGATAGGCATTATAGGCAGCACGCAGTTCAGCGTATACCCCATGCTGCAATTTGGTATCGGTGAACTCGCCAGTGCAGAGTAGCTGTGCTGCCACCTCGCTGTCCCTATAGTCATTCTTCCTGCGATTGAGATCTTTCCCCTCCCGCCTCCGTTTAAGGGTAAACTGGTTGATGAAGTGGAAGGGAATACCTCTCTCATCCAGGAAGTAAGCCAGGTTACGCCAGTAGTGTCCACCTGTCTCTATGGCAAAGATGACACCTCTTGAGCCGGTTCTCACCATCTCTGCCCTGGCTCTTTTCAGTGCTATCTCAAAGCCTTCCCTGGAGTTATTGAACTTAAACTTGCTGTGAGTGGTGAAATCTTGGGTCATGGCTACTGCGGCGTGTCTCTTCTTGTGTGGGTCAACTCCCATCACCAGGTACCCCTTCGGGACTTGCTTGAGCTTCCTTGCTGCGCTATTCTTCATTCGATGGCTCCTCCTGCATAGATTTGTGCTTCCATAATCGCACCTGTCTATTGTAGCCTGGAGCCATCACTATTTCTTAATCTATATACTAAATCATCGGATTGTTACTCTCTCAGGGATGATACTCTCTTGTCCTCAGGGCGGGGCCACACTTGGAGCTTGCCTGATGATGAGAGTCTGCTTATCCAATTTTAGGTACTTGGCCTGCCAAACCGGGTATTTCGCCATGACCTTAAGTAACTAATCCCTTTATGTGCCATATTTCCTTAGCGCCACGAGGTTCTTTTACCATTCAAGCCCGGGAAGGGGGCTAAAAATTGATTCTAGGGCTTGCCACAACCTGCTCCACGCCTTAGCGGCAATAGGAAGCCCTGGCATTTAATTATTTCTTGAGAAGTCTCTGTTTGAGGGGCTCAGCTCCCTCTATTTGAGAAGCCTCTATTTCCTCTGTCTGAGGATTCCTCTTTCCTGTTTCTCTTTCCTCTGCCTCATTTTTCTCCGTCATTTTTCACCCCCTAGAGGAATTTTAACAGAGAAAGCACAAAAAAGACGAAATTGCAAGACTAAGTCTTGCATCCCCCTAATTTTTAGGTATGGCACCCCAAGACGAGACAAAAATTAGATAGGCTTGCCTTGACTGCCTTTTGCGTCTTGAAGTCCTGTCTCAAAGGTCAAACCCCCGCTAAGTCCCTCTGATTACGTTGGGCTTAGCTTAGAATTTAATACGTCTTGTCTGATTGGTGAGGATGAGGAGTCACGCCCTGGGGCCATAGTCGGGATACTGGTGACAGCCACGGACTCCCCTCAAGAAGTAAAAGTGCTGCCTAAAAATTCTTCCCGTATTGTGGTATAATCCAAGACCTGGATGAGCCTCTGTTGACAGGAGTAAAAAGGAGGACACAATGGCTACTTCTTCTGATGAAGCAATAGCAAAGGCTAGGGAATTCGCTAACAGGGTGGGTTGGTTCACCTCGAGGGAAAAGGTGAAGCAAGAGGCAGAGCTTGTCCCCGCTATCTGGAAGGTGCGACTGAAGGCTGAGTATGAGGATGTCACTATTGAGGTAAACGGTGATACTGGCGATATAGGGAAGTGGCACTCGCAAGACCCCATCCTTATCGCTTTTGAGAGAGCCAAGCCGATAATTGACAAGCTCGAAGCGCAAGGAACGCCAGTCGATAGCAAGCAGGAGTGGGAAATCTGGCGTCAGGAGCAAGCCAAGGTGCTCAAGAAGCAAAAAGGGCATAGAAGCCCTGACGTTGATATCCCTCCTTTTCTCAAAGAGCGGGGCAAGAGACCAGCTAAGCACATTCAGACCGCATTTGGGCTGGCTAGCAAATTCTTTCCTAAAAGTCCCTCCCCTTGACCTTCGAAGCCCCTTGACAATTCTCCAGGGGGGGTCGCTGTTTTGCCGACATTTTGCCGACAAACTGTTTAGCATCCCCCAGCACGGGGTGGCACAGCCAGATACAAAAGTCGTTTTTCGCTTTGACAAGATAGCAGTAAGTCGTATCTAGCGGGACTAGGTGGCATGCCCACTGACGCTTTTCGAGAGCGGCACCATAAACCACTCGGACACCTCTCCCTGTCTAGTAATTATACCATCTTTTTCTTAGATAAACAGGTTAGCAAAAGACCTAAGCTCAGGCTAAGGTGAAATTATCAGAGCACAATTCCGCAAGCCTAGCCTGGGGCAATGTGGAGAAAGAAGATACTGGTTGCATTGCCAACTCTGTTGAAGAATATTGAGGTGCTCGTTGCCGGAGGTTCAAAAGGTGCACGATGTGGTTTACCAGATAGGGTGTTTAGGACTTTCTCAAATTGGGGATATTGTGTTACCATAGGCAGGTAGGCTTAAGGATGAGCCTTCCCCAGTGAGATAACAAAACTCAGGAAAGTACACCAGCAGTTTGGTATGCTGCGAAAAATTTGCTTTTCATGGTCTACTAAGAATAAATGAAAATGAGCTCCAAGATGGTCTATGGAAATTGCCTATGCTAAGCGGTGAATTACCAATTTGGGTCAGTATTCTGTTGCTCTTAATTGGTTTGGCATTTGTTACCAAAGGGGCTGATAAATTTGTAGATTCGGCAGTCGTCATCGCGGAAAGAACCCGGGTGCCAAAGTTTATCATTGGAGCGACTATCGTGAGCCTGGGCACCACTTTGCCTGAGTTCAGCGTTTCGGTACTAGCCGGATTTTTTGACCGACCCCAGACAACTATGGGGGATGCCATCGGTTCCACTATTTGCAATATCGGGCTAATTTTGGGGACTTGTCTACTAATAAGAACCGTAGCGGTTCGCCGCAGACTCCATTGGCAACAGGGAGCCATTATGGTGTTTGCTGGCGTGGTAATATGGTTGTTATCGTTTGATGGTTACCTGAGCCGTTGGGATGCTCTAATTCTAACTGCGGGACTAGCCGGTTATATATATTATTCAATAAGGGCGTTCCGAGCAGGTCGCAAGGACGCAAGAGAGAGGGTAGCCGATATCGAACAGACCCTTAAGGCAGTGGCCGTCCCTGCTTTTAATATGAAGCGGGCAGTGGTATGGTTCATACTGGGGACTGCTGGTGTGGTAGTGGGGGCAATGTTCGTCGTCCAGACTGCAGTGGTTATCGCCCGTTGGCTGGGAATACCGGAGCTGGTTATTGGTCTTACTGTGGTTGCCTTGGGGACATCATTGCCCGAATATGTCACTGCTCTAACGGCAACCCTCAAGGGACATGGAGAAATAGCCGTGGGTAACATGATTGGCGCCGATATTCTAGATATATTCTGGGTGCGTGGACTCGGTGGTATCGGCTTTTCTCTCCTCCCAGTGGAAAGGCAAACTATGGTTCTTGACTACCCGGTGATGCTTACCCTAATGGTGCTATTATTAGTTTTTGGTGTTACCGGCAAACAATTGGGCAGGTGGAAGGGTGGCGTGCTTCTTGGGGTGTATGGGGTCTATCTGGCACTAATTTTCCTTCTATTTGCTTAAAAATGAACTCAAAATAATTGGCATGACAGAAATAGCAGAAACTCTTCAATCCTTAACCCGAACCATCAAGGTCTAACTCACGAGGAAGCCCACCGCCGTTTAACCCATTTCGGTCCTAATAAGCTGTTAAAAAGGGGGAATAACCCTTATCATCATCGGTTGGTATAGTCTGGCTCTAATCAGACTTTATATTTTTGGCGCTTATGCTCTGTTCATTTCAGGCATTGGTTTGGGGTAAGGTAACTCTTTAACCCTCTTTTGCAAAAGAGAAGACTTGTGCTATAATAGCGTGGTTTTTGTCTGGTTTCTGATTTAGATAGATTATGGTAATAAGTCAGATTCTTGCCATTATTATATTCTCGCTGATGTTCACGGCTATTGTCATTGGCAAGGTACATCGAGTTATTCCCGCAGCTATTGGCGCCGCTCTTACCATAATAGTCGTTTTCCTTATTGTCCTACAAAGCACAGACGCAGTCTTTAATGTTCTCAGCCTGGGGCAAATGGGACAGCTAAAGTTCTGGATTCCAGGCGAGCAACATATAGAATCCCACGGAGTAAACTGGCAGACAATTATCTTTATTGGTGGCATGATGGTCATGGTGGAGGGTCTGGGTGCGGTGGGGTTCTTCCGCTGGATATGCCTGTATACGGCTAGATTGGTCGGCTGCCGTGTTATCCCTATCTTGCTTGCCTTCATGTTACTCTCTGGTTTTTTGTCAATGTTTATTGATAGCATCACCGTGTTACTATTCCTAACCTCGGTAATCATTGAGCTGGCACGCATGCTAAAGTTTAACCCGGTGCCTCTAATCATTGCCGCGATTTTTGCCGCTAATTGCGGCGGTAGCGCCACCATGTGTGGCGACCCGCCCAATATAATTATTGGGACTGCCTTTGGTTATACCTTTACTGACTTCGCCATTAATACCGGTCCCATTGCCTGGATAGGGATGCTGGCCGCCTTAGGTTTCTTCTATTTGGTCTTCCGCAAAACTCTCACCCAGTCTGCTGACCCTGAGACTTTAATGGGCGTGTGTCCAGTTCCTTCATCCGCCATTATCAACCCCCGCCTATTTAAGATTAATACTGGTATCTTCATTGTGGTGGTGCTTTTGCTGATTACCCATGCCCAAACTGGGCTCTCAGTAGCTATCATCGGTGTTATTGCCGCCACTCTCACCCTGCTCTTTGCCGGGCGGGGAATTCCACATGTCCTGAAGCGAGTCGACTGGCGCACCCTGCTTTTCTTTGTCGGTTTGTTTATTTGCGTGGGTGGACTGGAGGAAACCGGTGTCTTGAGAATGATAGCCGAGTATATCAGTGAGATATCAGGGGGGGACCTCTTACTGGTGATACCAATTATCCTCTGGGTCTCCGCCTTTGCCTCCGCCATAGTGGACAATATTCCCTTTGCCGCCACTATGGTTCCCGTAATCAGGCAGTTGTCACAGACAGCCGGGCTCCCTTTACCAACATTAGCCTGGACTTTAGCTCTGGGTACCGATATTGGTGGCAATGCTACCCCTATCGGTGCCTCAGCTAACGTGGTTGGCACTGCTATTGCCGAAAGGGAAGGCTATCCAATTAGCTGGGGGACGTTTCTGAAATATGCTCTACCAAGTATGATTATGGTAGTTGGTCTCTGCTGGCTATACTTAATTATTAGATACGCTTAAATTAAGATGGTGCTGCTGGTAATATGCCGTTTTGTTGGTAAGATACGGCAACGAGAGCAGGGGCCAAAGTGTGGCAGTATACTTGACATAAAGATAGTCAATTCTTGCTAAATTGTTGGCAAATGGAGTATCATAAGAATGGGTCCCTGTAGCTCAGGTGGATAGAGCACCAGCCTCCGGAGCTGGGTGCGAGCGTTCGAGTCGCTCCAGGGACGGTTTTTTGTGATAAACTGGAGGAAAGAGTGACAAACAATCAACTTATTGAAATCAGATGGCATGGTCGTGGGGGTCAAGGGGCAGTCACCTCAGCTGAACTCCTGGCGCGGGCAGCGATAAGCGAAGGTAAATACGCTCAAGCCTTTCCTAGCTTTGGTGCCGAAAGGAGGGGGGCTCCGGTATTGGCCTTTGTCCGAATAAGTGAAAATGCACCTATCTGGACAAGAGCCGAAGTAACTGAACCCGATGTGGTAGTAGTTCTTGACCCTGGCCTGCTTCGCATTGTGGATGTTACCTCAGGTCTCAAAGATGGGGGCACGTTTGTCGTTAACACTAGGAAATCAGTTGAGGAAATGAGCGCTGAATTTGACATTAAGTGGCGACTGGCTACGATTGATGCTAGCAAGATTGCCCAAGAGTTACTGGGGGTTCCCATTACTAATACCACTATGGTTGGTGCCTTGATAAAGGCTACCGGGGTGGTTAGATTAGAATCTTTGGTTGAGCCACTGAGGAAACGATTTGGTCGCTTAGCGGAAAGAAACATTAACGCTATGAAAAGAGCCTATGGGGAGACTATGATAAAGGAGTAAGGCAATTGGTTAAACCAGAAGGTGCGTTAACCTGGAAGGACATAGAGATTGGTTTCATGGTAACTGAGCCGGGCAGCGCCAGCCAATATAGAACCGGTGACTGGCGGTCACAAAAGCCAATCTTTGATCTTGAGAAGTGCATAAAATGTGGTCTTTGCTACATTTATTGCCCTGAGGGATGTATCAGGCAGAATGCTGAGGAGGATTTTGAGGCTGATATGTACTATTGTAAGGGGTGTGGCATTTGCGCTAGAGAGTGTCCCAAAGACGTCATAACCATGGTTGAGGAGGAGGAATAATGACAACGAAGATGGGTATAGAGGTGTCGGTAGCTATTGGTGAAGCCGTCAAGTTAGCCAATGCGGATGTGGTCGCTGCCTATCCCATCACCCCGCAAACTCACATTGTGGAGCACCTGGCTGAGCTGGTGGCTGATGGCGAGTTAGAGGCTGTATATATGCCCGTTGAATCTGAGCACTCAGCCATGAGTGCCTGCCTCGGCACCGCTGCCGTCGGCGCCAGAACCTTTACCGCTACTGCTGGTCAGGGGCTAGAGTTGATGCATGAGGTGCTATATGTCGCTTCATCTATGCGGCTACCAATAGTTATGGCAGTAGCTAACCGGGCGCTATCATCACCAATAAGTATCTGGGGTGACCACTCCGATGCTATGGCAGTCCGCGATACTGGTTGGATTCAAATATTTGGCGAAAACGGGCAGGAGGTTATTGACAACGTCCTGTGTGCCTTCCGTATCGCTGAAGACCGGCGGGTTTTGCTCCCGGTGATGGTTCATCTGGACGCGTTTCACCTGACACACATGGTTGAACCGATAACCTTCCCAGAAAAGAGTAAGGTTGACCAGTTTATTCCACCTAATGAGTATCCCTTACCACTGGACCCTAATAAGCCGGTGACGATGGGAGGGTTTGGTCCCCCACCTATATATTCAGAGGTAAAGTGGGCGCAGGAAGTGAATCTGAGAGCAGCCAAAGAGGTGATTCTCCAGGTCTGGCAGGAGTTTGGGGATACTTTTGGGCGATATTACTCCCCGGTGGAAGGCTACCGCAGTGAGGGCTCTCGGGTGCTTTTGCTCACTATGGGCAGCTTCAGTGAGACGGCAATGGCGGCTATCGACAAGATGAAAAGCGAGGGTAAGGATGTCGGTTTGATAAAGCTTCGTCTGTGGCGTCCCTTCCCCTTTGACGAAATCCGCCAGGCGGTCAAGGATGCCGAGGTTCTCATTGTGCTTGATAGAGCCATTTCCTTTGGTGGACCGGGAGGGCCAGTTTGCTCTGAGATTAAGTCCGCCTTATATCAGCAAGAGAGGAAGCCGAAGGTAATCGGTTTCGTTGGCGGTCTCGGTGGCCGGGATATCTCTGTCGCCGGCTTTGAAGAGATAGTTAGTCGGGGTATAGAAATCTCGGAGACGGGGAGCAGCCAGGAATTTGAAATATTCGGGGTAAGAGAGTAATGGAAAAGTATACCGTTTATACTCCAAAATCAATAGCTAAATTGATGACTGAGGAAGAGCAACTTGCCCCTGGTCACCGGGCATGCATTGGTTGTGGTGAGGCGCTGGCCGTGAGGCTCGCCTGTAAGGCGCTGGGGAATAATGTAATAATCGTCAATGCTACCGGTTGTATGGAGGTAGTTTCGTCGCAGCTACCTTATACCTCGTGGAGAGTTCCCTGGATTCATACCCTGTTTGAGAATACCGCCGCTGTAGCTTCTGGTATAGAAGCCGGTCTAAAAATCATGACTAAGAAAGGAAGACGGCTACCACAGGATGTTACGGTAGTAGCTATGGCTGGTGATGGTGGTACCAGTGATATTGGGCTTCAGGCACTATCCGGGGCATTGGAGCGAGGTCATAATTTCCTTTACATTTGTCTTGATAACGAAGCCTACATGAATACCGGAATTCAAAGGTCATCAGCTACTCCCTATGGTGCCTCTACGACCACTTCTCCGGCGGGTAAGGTAAGTATAGGACAGGTTACCTGGAAGAAGAACATGCCCGCCATTGCTGCGGCACACGATATCCCTTATGTAGCCACTGCTTGCCCTAGCTATCCTTTCGATTTGATGACTAAGGTGTCAAAGGCGGCAGCGATTAAGGGTCCGGCTTATCTTCATATTTTGTCGGTTTGTCCCACTGGTTGGCGGTGCCCCACTGAATTAACCATCAGGATAGGTCGTCTGGCAACACAGACAGGGGTGTTCCCGCTTTATGAAGTGGAGCATGGTAAATACAAACTAAACGTTGACCCACCCAAACTTAAACCGGTTACGGAATACCTGAAGCTGCAGGGAAGGTTCCGCCACCTATCCGAGGATGCCATAAATGAGATTCAGCAGAGGGTGAATGAAGAGTATGCCAAGCTTAAGGAGCAAGTAAGCCTGAAGCTCAGCTGAAACACCCTAGCTGGAAAAGATTGTGGGGCGTAATCATAGCTAAGTATACCAGCGCTGAGCGAATGTTCCGGGCTCTGGAGCGAAAAGAGCCGGACATGGTGCCACACTTCGAGAGTTCTGTAGATCCCAAAATCATGAACAAGATTTTGCCCGGTGCGAGCTACGAGGAATTTATCGAGCACATGGATTGGGACGCGCTGGTACACTATGACCGGAGCTTTCTCAAGGAGGAGGTGCTCAGTGAGAGCCGCCGGATAGTCCGCAATGAGTGGGGTGCGGTCAAACGTTACACCCAAGAAGTAGACCCGATGACTATAGAGTCGCCAATCAAGTCAGAGCAGGACCTGGAGAGCTACCAGCCACCCGACCCTGATGAGGAACGCCGTTTTGAGCAAATACAGCGGTGGGTTAAGCGTTACCAGGGGGAAAGAGCTATCGTGGCTATGGTCACCGACCACAACTCTATAACCAGCGACATACTGGGCTTTGAGGAGCGATTGATGGCCTTCTACACCAACCCGGAGCTAGTGCTGCGCGTAGGCCAGATAGTGCTTGACTACTCCCTGCGCTACATCAATAATGCCATCGCGGCCGGTGCAGATATTGTCCGCATCACTGGCGACTGGGCCTATAAGAACGGGCCAATGTTCTCATTGGAGCACTATCATAAATTTGTGTTCCCCCCATTCAAGGCTATGGTCCAGGAGGCAAAGAAGCACGGCGTCTATGTGATGAAGCACTCCGACGGCAACTGCTGGTCTTTCCTGGACAGCATCGTTGAGGCAGGAGTTGATGGCTTCCATCCGATAGACCCCACAGCCGACATGGACATCGGTGAGGTAAAGCAGAAGTACGGGGACAGGCTCTGCCTGATAGGTAATGTGGACTGCGCAGCTACGTTGAGCTTTGGCACCGTGGAGGAGGTACGGCAGGAGACCAAGGAAGTTATACGCAAGGCCGGCGTTGGCGGGGGGCTCATCGTCGCCTCCAGCAACTCCATACACTCGGCCGTCAGGCCGGAGAACTATGTAGAGATGGTGCGTACCATCAGGGAGTACGGTCGGTATCCCCTAGATATGAAAGCGCTGAGTTGAGCACCGTCTCCAGGATTTTCCTTTTGAATTACATCGTCAGGAAGGCAAGTTTAGCCGCCGACGCACTACCGAGATTGACCCCTGATAGTGGCTTTGGTATACTTTGGGCAACGGGGTGTGGCGCAGATGGCTAGCGCGCAGCGTTTGGGACGCTGAGGTCGGAGGTTCAAGTCCTCTCACCCCGACCAGTTGATACAAAAGAGGCGTTAGCAGTTGCTCCAGGAGCTACTGTGTACAGACGATGCCCGGTCACAGTTCAGCTATTCTTGTCCCTCTGACTTTCCTTGAGCTAGCTTTGGCACAAAGATTTATTGAAGAATGGCTAAACAATCTCTTTACAAAGCTGGTTTTCTGGGCTAGAATAGATACGATTTTGGGCGGTTAGCTCAGTGGTTAGAGCGCTTGCTTCACACGCAAGAGGTCACTGGTTCAAGTCCAGTACCGCCCACCATTTCGTACAAAAGGTAAAACCTTTGAGAAGACCTTCACGCTAGTTTATTAACGCATTACCTACACTCAACTATTCGATGAAATGTGTGCTAGCTGCCTCCCGCCGTTGTCTAAAAGAGGTGAGGCTACTTGAGGTATTTTATTCTCGCACAAGCAAGAGCTGATGACAGTTGTTATTACTTCCTGCCTATAGGAATTATATACAAAGGCTGTTCATCCTCTGGTAGGTTCAGGAGTTTGGTTACCTGTCCATCATGAAAGGCACCTATAGTCACTGCTCCTAACCCCATTGCTGTTGCCTGGAGGCACAAGTTCTGAGCGGCATGTCCCACCTCCATGTGGACATATCTTATACCCCTATCGCCATATTTAATGGTTGTTCTCTCATAAACTGCGGCGAATACAATGGAGATAGCTCCCTCCTTTACCGAAGGCTGCGCCAGAGCGGCATCAGCTAACTTAGCTCTCTTATCACCGTCTATAATTCTAGCCAGTTGATGACCATCTGGTTCATACCTGTAAATACCCGAGGTCAAATCTTCAACATCACCAGCCACTAGATATAGCTCAAGCGGGTACAGAGCTCCTGCAGATGGAGCAGTTCTAAAGCCTCTAGGATCAGTAATCCCCTGAGCCGCCCATAAAAGCTGAGATACCTCTTGAAGTGTTAACGGCTCACCAGTGTAGCTTCTGACCGACCTTCTATTGAGCAAGCTTTGCTCAATAGATACATCGCTATCATATTGTGGCTCAGGGAGGTTTATAACCTTTGCTTGTTCTGGAGACGGTGTCGGCATCGGAATTGTCGCTGGTTTAGCACAG
>JAUVZE010000080.1 GCA_030602665.1 Dehalococcoidia bacterium | reverse complement strand
GTCGACTTTTTGCGGAAGGTGAGTCTGGGTAAGAAGGTAGAATTAGGGGATAGTGTAGCTGTCATTGGTGGTGGCAATGCCGCCGTTGATTCGGCACGGACAGCGCTTCGCCTCGGGGCTAAGGAGGTGACCATCGTCTATCGTCGCACCCGAGCTGAGATGCCAGCTAGCCCGGAAGAAGTTGAGGAAGCTCTGGCTGAGGGGGTGCAGATTTACTTCTTGGCGGCGCCATCACAGATAACCAGCCAAGATAGCCGAGTAGAGCTGGAGTGTATTCGCATGGAGCTGGGGGCGATAGATGCCAGTGGTCGACGGCGACCAGAGCCAATTAAGGGTAGTGAGTTTACCATGGGTTTTGATACCATCATCGCCGCCATCGGTCAGTGCCCCGAGATTCCTCGCCAGTTTAATTTAGCCATTGGTCGAGGAAATATCATCGAGGTTGACCCGGATACCTTGACCACCAGCCGGGAGGGAGTTTTTGCCGGTGGTGATGTGGTGAGTGGACCGGCTTCGGTTATTGAGGCGATTGCTGCTGGAAGACAGGTGGCAATCTCCATAGACAAATATCTGGGTGGTAGTGGGGCTATTGATGAAGTACTGGCACCACCTGAGGAAGCGGTTGCCCCACCTGAGGAAGCTGAAGAGAAACGGCGACCACAAATGCCAACTCTCTCGCTGAAAGAGCGGCTTGGTGGCTTTAGTCAGGTGGAACTTGGCTATAATGATGAGATGGCGATTGAGGAGGCCATACGGTGCCTACGGTGTGACCTTGAGGAGCGTGAGTGACCAGGAGGAGTTGTGGACGAAATCAGACTAACCATTAACGGTCAAGAGGTTACCGCGAAGAAAGGGATGACCGTACTGGAAGCAGCCCAGTTGGCTGATATCTATATCCCTACTCTCTGCTATGACCCTGACCTGGAGCCATATGGGGGCTGCCGTTTGTGCGTGGTCGAAATTGAAAATATGCGAGGACTACCCACTACCTGCACTACCCCAGCTACTGATGGGATGGTAGTACGCACCGAGACACCGGCGGTCAACAAAGTTCGTCGCATTGCTGTTGAATTACTTATCGCTGAGCATCCTCTGGATTGCCTCACCTGTCCTAAAAACCAGCAGTGTGATTTGCAGAAGGTCGCTGCCTATCTCGGCATTACCGAGCGACGTTTCCCCAGCATAGATAGGTCACTCCCGATTGATACCAGTAACCCGTTTTTCTACCTTGACCGCAATTACTGCATTCTTTGCGGTAAGTGCGTGCGTGCCTGCGATGAAGTAACTGTTATCAACGCCATTGAAATAGTTGACCGTGGCTACCCCAGCCGGGTCAGCCCCTTTGGTGATAGGCCGCTTCTAGAATCAATTTGCCAGTCCTGTGGAGAGTGTGTTGACCGCTGCCCGGTTAACGCCTTGATGCCTAAAAATGCCCTGCCGCCTACCCGAGAGGTAGCGACTATCTGCCCTTATTGTGGTGTTGGTTGCGGGATGTACCTGGGCATCCGTGATGACCGCATTGTATCGGTTCGGGGTGATAGAGAAAACCCCGCCAATAAGGGACGGCTCTGTGTCAAGGGTCGCTACGGCATTGCTGAATTTGTTCATCACCCGGAGCGCCTAACCACTCCACTGATTAGGCGAGAGGGGAAATTAGTCGAGGCCACCTGGGATGAAGCACTAGACCTAGTTGCCAGTAAACTGACTGACTATAGGGACCAGGTAGCCGTAATCTCCTCAGCTAAGTGCACCAACGAGGACAATTATATTATTCAGAAATTTGCCCGGGCAGTGCTGGGCACCAATAATGTTGACCACTGTGCTCGCTTGTGCCATGCTCCCTCGGTGGCGGGGCTGGTGCAAAGCTTTGGCAGTGGAGCCATGACCAACTCCAACAATGATATTAGTGATGCCACCTGCATTCTGGCTATTGGCACCAACACCTCCGAAACTCATCCGGTGATTGGGTTTAACGTGAAGAAGGCGGTGCGCCGGGGGACAAAGCTCATCGTGGCCAATCCCCGTGAGATACATCTCTGTCGCTTTGCCGATATATGGCTGAGTCAACGACCAGGCAGTGATGTCGCCCTGCTGATGGGTATGATGAAGGTCATTGTTGATGAGGAGCTGCATGACCTAGCTTTTATAGAGGAGCGTTGCGAGAACTTTGAGGCTTTTAGAGAGGCGCTTAATGGCTTTGACCTGGCATTTGTGGAAAAGATTACCGAGGTACCTCAAAACCAAATAGCAGCCGCCGCCAGAATGTACGCTACCAACCACCCAGCCGCCATTCTTTATGCAATGGGTATAACCCAGCACTCCCACGGCACGGATAATGTTATCGCTACCGCTAACTTGGCGATGCTTACCGGCAATATTGGTAAGCCAGGTAGCGGTGTTAATCCACTAAGAGGACAGAATAATGTGCAGGGCGCTTGCGATATGGGTGCTCTGCCCAATGTCTATCCCGGCTATCAGGCAGTAGCTGCCCCGGCTATTAAGGAGAAGTTTGAGGTGGCTTGGGGTGGCACACTTTCTCTCACTCCGGGACTAACTATGACTGAGATGCTGGAAGCTGCTTACCAGGGGAAGGTGAAGGCTCTCTACCTTGTTGGCGAGAACCCCATGCTAAGCGACCCTGATGCCTCTCATGTCCGAGAGGCGCTTGAGAAGCTGGAGCTTCTAGTGGTTCAGGATATTTTCCTGTCTGAGACAGCCCAGCTAGCCGATGTTGTTCTGCCGTCGGTTACCTTTGCCGAGAAGGATGGCACCTTCACTAATACGGAGCGGAGGGTACAGCGGGTAAGGAAAGCCATAGAGCCTATAAGCAACTCTAAACATGACTGGTGGATTACCTGCCAGATTGCGCAGAGGATGGGGAGCAAAGGCTTTAATTTTGCGCATCCGTCTCAAATTATGGATGAGATTGCTCGTCTTACTCCAAGCTACGGTGGCATTTCCTATGGACGTTTGGATAACGGAGGCTTGCAGTGGCCCTGTCCTACCCCAGAACACCCAGGGACTCCTATCCTCCATACTGAGCAGTTCACCCGGGGTAAGGGCAGGTTTATACCCCTGGAGTATAAGCCACCTATGGAACTACCTGATGATGAGTATCCCCTGATTCTGACCACGGGGCGCAGTCTATTTCACTTCCACACTGGTACCATGAGCCGAAAAGTAACCGGACTCAACATATTCAAAGGTGAAGAACAGGTAGAAATAAACCCTGAAGATGCCCTGAGGTTAGATATTACCGATGGTGAGACGGTAAAAGTCATCTCTCGGCGAGGAGCGGTGATTGCCAAGGCTAAGGTAACCGAGGCTTCACCAGTCGGGGTGGTCTTCATGACTTTCCATTTTGCGGAAAGCCCCACCAATGTACTCACTAACCCGGTTCTTGACCCCGTATCCAAGATACCAGAACTTAAGGTGTGTGCGGTAAGAATTGAGAGGAATGGCCAAGCGGTTCGCTGTCCGTAGTGACTTGGTAAACAGCCACTTAAACAATATTGATTTGCCTCGGGGGTGGGAAGGAAAAGTTACCAAAAATCTCGTTAATATTCATCTACCTCACTCCCTTAATCCCCCTCTCCTTCAAAGGAGAGGGGGAAGATTTACTAAGAGAGGCTAGTGCCCCTCTTAGACACCCCATTAGGTCAGGCTCATTAGCTGAGTTTGTTTAGCAACGGGATTGAAACAGGCAAAGCCCTTCTAAATCCCATTAAGTTTATTACTTAGAAAAATTAACGGGCTCCGGTGTTGACCTAGAGCCCGATTTTCAACTGGTGGAGACGGGGGAGAATTGAACTCCCCGTCCAGAAGAAGCTGCCCAGAATATACTACAAGCTTAGTCAGCTCTTTAATTTCGCCTAGCTAACCTCTGCCGACCGAGTTTAGCTAAGCCAGTCGATAGTCTCTTTCGCAGTCCTTATCGACGTCTGGACTGCGGCACCTCAATTTTTCGGCACCCAATCCCAACCCATTGAGGCAAGGTCAGGTTGGATGTGCTGCCTACTTAATTAAGCAGCGAGTAGAACTGATTCGTCAGTTAATTTTTTGCCACTGGTTTTGCGAGGTTAGTGGCACACCTCGGCTTGCAACCCTGTAGCCTACCTCCCCTGTCGAACCCTTGCGTCCCCATTGGCGATGGACAGCTTAGCTGTAAATCACCTCCTTTACAATCGCTGTCTCTTTATGACTCTTCTGAGTTCTCTTTCTGTCTCCCGGCGAGTGATGGCTTCTCGTTTATCATATTGCCTTTTACCCTTGGCTAACGCCACCTCAACTTTAGCAATGTCATTTTTAATATATAATTTCAGTGGCACCAAAGTAAAGCCCTTTTCTTGCACCTTACTGATGAGGTTATCAATTTGTTTACGGTGTAGTAAAAGCTTCCGCCGTCTCGTTGGCTCATGGCTCAGATAGCTACCTGGCTCATAGCGGGCAACATGAGCATTCAATAACCATAATTCACCTGCCTCAGGCCTGACGTAAGCATCACGCAGATTCACTCTCCCGGTACGGATTGATTTTATCTCAGTGCCAGTGAGGGCAATACCAGCTTCAATGCTATCCTGTACATGATATTCGTGATACGCCTTGCGGTTGGTAGCTACTGTCTTTATCGCCATTCTTAATTATATCATTTTATCATAGTTATAGCTAGGGCAAAGCAGTTTATATCAACCTAAACTCACTTAATGGGTGAAAAAGCTAATGCCGCTAATAAAAGTGCAACCCCAAAGGGAATGGCTGATTGCTTTGAAGATTTCCTTAATTCTTCAAGAATCTTGTTTTCAGACATATCTGGCCCTCCGATGGTTTTTCAATCATTATACTATAGAAGCGAACCGATTACCTTCTGAGGTATACAAAATGAGACTATGGCTGCTTCTCAGCCATTACTATATCTATCCACACCAAGGCTTGTTACCATATTACGGGTCGATGTAAAGATGCATTGAGGCGGCAATTAGTGGCATATGGAGGTAAAAGCTATGGCTGAGATGATTCTCAAGGGACACAAGGTGGCTTATTGTTGAGTTCTCAAACCAAGGCGCACCTTAACTAATAGTCAGGTGGTTTAGATCCGCGTTATTTCTTTGTCACGGAATGAATACGGGTTTGCCAGGTAGACTGGCGCCTAGTTTATTGCGCCTCTGTCAAGGAAGATAATTGCGGCCTCAATAAGGCTAATTATCAGATTTCTGGCTGCTCTAGGTAGCTTATCAACCTGGGCAAAATGAAACCGCAGCTGGGGGTCACCAAATGTAGTTTTGGCATCGTAGTCCATATCCTCAAGCAGTCCAGCTAGCTGCCACAGATATTGTCTCTTGACACTAAGATAGTCTGCCAGCCGATTCAGCGAAAATAGGGTCGCCTGGTAGTTTCTTTT
>JAUVZE010000071.1 GCA_030602665.1 Dehalococcoidia bacterium | reverse complement strand
GATATTAAGCAGGTAGTCTTTAAGAATCCGGTGCGAATCTTCAATCTAGCCTGATTCAATTTCACTGACCTGAGTGACTAATAGTCATCCCCGGACGCAGAAAATAGTGAGAAAGGAGTTTAAATATGCTCTTTCCCAAGGAGAACAAGATTGTATCGATGGAGGAGGCGATAAGCACTATCAATGATGGGGATATGATACTCGTCGGCGGTGAATTTGCTGGAAGAGTCCCTACTGCCCTTATTCGCGAGCTGATAAGACAACGGAAGAGGAATCTACGTTTGGTCGGGCATGCCAGCGGTATGCCTCTAGACCTTCTCTGTGCTGCGGATTGTCTCACTGAAATTCAGCTCACTCGTCTCAGCTTTGAACGTGAATTTGGTAATGCGTATAACTATAGAAGGGCATGTGAGAGCGGAAGGATAAAGTCAAAGGACGCCTGTTGCGCTGTTATAAACCAGCAGCTCCGTGCCGCAGGTTTCGGCCTCCCCTGGATGCCGGTAATGCCCCATATTGCCTATACTGACTTTATGAAGCTCCACCCTGAGTGGAAATTGATAGACGACCCATTACGTGAAGGTGAGAAGATAGTTCTGGTACCTGCGTTAAGCCCAAATGTATATCTCGTTCACTGTTCTAAAGCTGACCCCTACGGCAACTGGGTGGTTGAGCATGAAAGCTTCAACGAGATGCTGTATTCCAAAGCGGCTGATAGAGTAATCGTGAGTGCTGAGGAAATAGTTACCCCTGAAGAACTAAGAAAAACCAGCGGTCTGATATTCCCACCGCATTTTGACCCCCACTATCCCTTCTTCAAGACCTCTCATGTTGTTCACCTGCCCTTTGGGGCACACCCGACGCACTGCTATCCCCACTATACCTACGATAAGCAGCACATTGCAGAATACCAGGAATACGCTAGCGTCAGTGCCGAGAAGTTTAAGGAATACCTAGATAAATATGTCTATGGTTGTAAGACGCATGAGGAATATCTGGATAAGATTGGTGGCGCAGCCAAGATGAGCTTCCTCAGAAACTGGCAGAAACCATTCATTGACTTCCAAAGAACTAAGGTAACGGAAAGCCAGGTTGACGAGATTACAGATTACAGCATTGATGAGCTGATGGTTGTCGTTATGTCCCGATACATTCAAGGTAAAATGCTCCACTGGCACGGTGGTGATTCATATCAGCCGATGGCGGCTCTGCGTCTTGCCAAGCTGACTCACGCTCCAGATATAATCTACATTGGGGGCGTTACCGGATACGTAAATCCACATCCAGAATACCTGCCTGAGATGGCCAATGACTTTCCGTATTGCCACGATGTCGAGTTCTATTACGAGTTTGAGCACCTCTTTGATTTAGTTGAACGTTTAGAAACACGATTGATGTTCTTTGGTGGTGCCCAAATAGATAAATACGGTAATGTTAATGCCACCCTCCTGGGTTCTATAGATAATATCAAGGTAAAGCTTGCCGGCGGTGGTGGAACTGGTGCCATATTGGGCCGGACCCCGGTAATTGTACTATGGACTGCCGCCCATGAGAAACGTGACGGGCACTATACCCTGGTGGATAAGGTTGACTTTATCACCGGGCACGGGAACCCGCCACCAGGTGTTACCTTTCCCGGCGAAATTGGTCCCACTGCCTGTGTAACTGACCTCGGTGTATTCGGTTTTGATAAAGATACGGGTATAATGAAGCTGGAAGCCCTCTATCCCGACACAACAGTTGAAATGATATTGGAGAACACTAGATTTAAACCCATCATACCCGACAAAGTCCCTCTGGTTGAACCTCCCACTAAGGAACAAATAGACATCTTGCGCCGACTGGCCGACCCCACAGGTATTAGGAAGAAAGAGTTTCTGCCCAAGCAACTGAAGAGACGATTTAGATTCTAATGCTTACCCCATGATGCAAATGTGCCAGCACTAGTTGCTTATTTAAAACAAAAGCGAGGGATTTGAAAGGATGGGACACGAGTTTTTACTGACGGAGAAGATGGAATGGTAAGCTTTCCTAGTGTATAATAAGCCGTAGAGAAATGTGGATACCGTGAAAAGCTACTGGTAAATCTCAAAAGGAGAAGGTTATGGAACAACATAGAGTTGCTATCTTCATAGATGGGAGCAATTTGTATCACGCTCTACGAAACAACTTTGGACGCTACAACCTCAATTTCGCTGACTTTGCTAGCAAGCTTTGTGGCCCAAGACGTTTATTCCGAACGTATTATTACAATGTCCTGCAGGACCCATCTCAACGCCCTGATGTCTACCGAGAACAACAGGAGTTCCTTGATATCCTGCGTAAGACACCGTATCTAGAGGTCCGACTAGGGGGTACCAAAATAGCGCAGGGTATCCCGGTTGAGAAGGGCATAGATATTATGTTGGCCACAGACCTGTTATATTTTGGCTGGAATGACTTCTACGATGTGGCCGTGCTGGTAAGTGGGGACGCTGATTTCGCCTATGCTCTTCAAGCAGTGAAGAACATGGGCAAGCATGTTGAGGTAGCCTACTTTGAGAGTGGGGTATCAAAGGACCTCTTGAATGTAGCTGATAATCGGCATCTACTAGACCGAGGCTTCTTCCGTGGTTTGTGGGTAGGCAAACGTGCTACCAGACGTAGAAGATTAGGTGGAGAGGTTAAGGACAAGGCTAGTCTTGGTGGTGAATAAACCGCTACCCAGGGCTGGGAAATCTGCAATAGCACAATGCGTCTTGCTAAAACCGTATTCTTCTCTTACATCTGCTGTAATTATCTTACTCACACCATTGCTGCGAGCTAGTTCTATTGAGCTAAACCGTCACTGCTGGCGCTAGGGGTAACCATAATGTAGGGCCAGGCTTGCGTTGCAAGTAAGACCTGGTATATTTAGTAGGGAAAGAGTAGACAACCTGCACTTTAGGGTGTTCCAAACAGAAGAGAAACACGCCTACAGCTTGTGGTTTTGTCCCAAAAGGGCCGATTACCATGTTGAATGAACCTCTTGTATCGTTATAGATAACCTCAAGCACATTCTTGGCAGCATACGGGTTATCAGGCGGTACGTTTCTTACTTCTGTAGAAGGTTGTGAAAGTAAGTGGGAATTATTCTCCTGAGCATATTTTAGGTAATCAAGATTGCCATAGCGTGGCGGGTTAGTTATTAGCGCCACTGTCTTTGCGGGATTGAAGTGCTTCCATACTGCCAGGGAGCGTTCTGGCTCAAATCCCAACAATAGGACTAGAACAGTTTGCTTCTCCCATGAAATACTGCCAAAAAAGTTAGGTATGGTGGTAATTTGCTCGATTCCCCGAGTAAGTTTAGTTGGTAAATAGGTCTGTGTTGTATGGAGGAGACGAGGAATCCCCAGGTTTAATTCAATCACAAGATAGTGAAGAAGCTCCAGCAAGTAAATCTTAGTAAAGCCACTAATGTCAATTGTGATGAAAGGCTCGTCAAGGTTCCTAGGTTTACACTGTTTCCAGATATTCTTAAGCTGGCTAACCCCATCAATCGGATTTTCTTTCTGGCAGGAAATGACAAAGATGCCTTTAGAGGTTCTTTTCCCCAGTTCACGCTGTAGTCTATACAGGTTGGTGTCAACTTGCTTCTTGTAAAGAGGCTCCTCAATGACAAAGATTATGGCAAAGTTTGTCCGGTAGTCAATGCCCATTCTTAATGTGCTGGAAAGGCACCGGTCTTCAAAACTGGCACAACAGATAAAAAGGTCATCCGGACCGTATTCATTCAGCCGTGTTAAACGTTCAACTTCAATTGGCTCATCAGCTGTTCTCATCTCTGTTGACCCCACCTGAGTATCGTCAGTTGTTCCAGTATGACTTGTCAGTTTACACTATAAATGGCTTAATGACCGTTGTCAATTTTTTCGGCTGTACCATAATCATAAATCTTCCAAGCTTGTAAAGTATTGTGGGGAAATTAACATTGTCACAGAGCTAGCTGGGAGGCATGTTCCAATGCTGTTGACGGCAATGACTGCAGATAGTAATATTCCGACAAGCGATAGGCATTAGACTAACTCAAGTTGGTACATATAGCTATTAGGGGCCTTTTTCGGAGCAAGTATGGTTGATGACCCCAAAATGGTTACTAAAAAACAACTAGAGAGCTGGGTCAAAGACTTTGACTCCTGGGATGTCTGCGACGAATGCTGTATGAACCTTTTTGTGAAGACTGAATTTGCCTATCAAAAAGCGAGCGAATGGAGTTCAAATGGTAAAGAGTTTATCAAAAGGGCCGCATTTGTCTTAATGGCCTGCTTGGCAGTTAGTGACAGGAAAGCAGTTGACATAAAATTTGAGTCGTTTTTCCCACTCATAAAGAGAGAGGCCGGTGACAATAGAAACTTCGTCAAAAAGGCGGTTAACTGGGCACTAAGGCAAATTGGAAAACGTAACCTCAATTTGAATAAGAGAGCGATTGAAACTGCTGAAGAGATTCAAAGAATGGACTCAAGAAGTGCCAGGTGGATTGCCTCCGATGCGATACGAGAATTAACCAGCGAGGCGGTTCAAGAAAGGTTACGGGGCTAATATGGTCAAATACATTCCCAGGGACTTTAAGACTATCCTCAATAAATATCGGTTCATAGATAGCTGGTTCTGGTGTCGCTACAGCATAAACCCGTATAATGGCTGCGAATTTGCCTGCACCTATTGCGATTCCCGGAGCCATAAGTATCATCTCCAGCTGGAGTTTGACCACTTAATCTATGTAAAAAACAATGTTGGAGCTATGTTAGAGAAGAGACTTAGCCGAGCTAGGACACTCCTTCCCGATGTGGTAGCCATAGGCGGAACCTGCGATGCCTACCAGCCAGCGGAAGAAATTTATAAGAATACCCAGCAGTGCCTGGAGGTTCTGCTAAAGTATCACTATCCCGTTTTCATCTCCACTAAATCTACCCTGATTCTGAGAGATTTGGACATATTGTCCCGAATAGCAAAAGATACCTGGTGCGCCACCGGAATTACTATTACAACCTATGACCAGGGGTTAGCCAGGTTCTTGGAGCCTGGGGCTCCTTCTCCAAAGGAGCGCCTCAACACGGTAAAGGAGATAAAGAGGAGATACCCCAGGATACAAACCGGGGTGAATTTTATCCCCATTGTCCCTTTTCTCGGCGACAGCGAGGAGAATATGAAGCAGGTGGTAATTGGCGCTAAAGAGGCGAGGGCAGACTTCATTCTCTTTGGTGGTGGAATGACCCTCCGAGATAATCAAGCGCTATGGTTTTTGAAGAGGTTGAGCGAAGAGTTTCCACATCTGGTGGCCAAGTATGAGCAACTATACCAGGGAGGATACACAGCGGAGGAAGGTTACCAGGGGAAATACGAGCCGCAGAAGAGCTACCTCAGACAGATTCACCAGAGAATGGTTAGCTTGTGTCAGGAACACGGGCTGAACTTCAGGCTCAGGAGGTATATCCCAGATGACTTCAGAAGGCTCAACTACCTCGCTGCCCAGAAGCTGCTGGACGATGCCTACCTATTTCAGATGCTGGGAAAGCCCTGGACAAATACCTTCTGGGCCGGGCAGAACATAAATAACCTGGGGGAATCCATCGCAGAGGTAGCCAAACGGGGTGAGCTTAAGAGAATTAGAAACGTCACCCCGTCTATCGAAAAGCTCCTCATCGATTTCTTGAATACATGGTGACATTGTTGGTAGAAGGGAGAGTCATGATGCAATGGGGAAAACAAAACATTTCAGAAATTGAGCGGCATTATCACGGAGTAGCACTACTCCTTTGGGCTGAATGGTGGGCGATACTGGACTTGAACCAGTGCCCTCTGCGATGTCAACGCAGCGCTCTAACCAACTGAGCTAACCGCC
>JAUVZE010000034.1 GCA_030602665.1 Dehalococcoidia bacterium | reverse complement strand
TTGAACTTGCTATTAACCCGACTCTGATAGGCATCCAGGTTTGTCTGGCACAGTGGGCAGGGGGTCACTATACACTGAGCGCCATTCTCCACAGCGTTATCCAGCAATTTACGAATCAAACCTAAAGCCAGGTCCTCTTCGGAGATAATCAGAGACCCCCCACAGCAACGGTTCTTTAAGGGAAAAGGAACTGCCTTAGCCCCCAGGCACTCCACCAAGCGGTCAAGAGACTGGGGAAACTCGGGGTCATCAAAGCCGTAATCAGGACGAACCAGCTGGCAGCCATAGTAGGGAGCCACCTTAAGCCCGTTAAGTGGTCGTTTAACCTTGGTGGTGATAACCTCAGGGGTAATATCGTTGACCAATACCTCGGTCAAATGTCTTACCCGGACACTTCCGTGATATTCTAGATTGGCAACAGCCAAAGCCTCGTTTATCTGTGCCATGAGCTGCGGGTGGTCTTTTAGTTTTATATCTGCTTGATATAGGGTGATAAAGCAAGAACTGCATGGTGTTACCAGGTCTAGCCCGGTTTTCTCAGCTAGGGCTAGATTGCGAGCGGCGACAACAATAGACTCTAGCTCATCTAATGAGCCATATGGAGTCGAGCCACAGCAAGTCCAGCCCTCAAGCTCAATTAGCTCCATATCCAGTGGTTTGGTTATAGCCTCAACCGAAAGGCCAAGACCTACTGCCGTAGCCTCCGCTGAACAACCAGGGTAGTAGGTGTAATATCTCACTGAGCACCTCTAACTTCTCTAAATTTTTGGATAATCTTGGATAAGTCCTCTTTACCTTCAACCTTCTTAGGCAATAATGGCATGCGTTTGTGTAACAATAGCTTCAAACCTAGAGGGAGCATCTTGATTGTCGCCAGCGGGTTAGCTAGCAAGTCAGGCATAATTGACAGGTAATACCTGACCATCATACCAAACTCATGAACTCGCCCATTGCCCCTGATAGAGTTAACAAAACTGCGATACATAGCCGGGGTACGAGTCCGCTTAATCTTAAACCTATGCTCAGTTGCCAGGGACTCTAGGGCATGAGCCAGCTCGGTCGGCTTAACTCCCCGCGGGCAGCGCACGGTGCACATATAACAGGAGAGGCAATACCACATAGAGCTACTGGACAAAACTTCATCTCGCATCCCGGCTCGAATCAGAGCAATAATCTTTCGTGGCGGATACTCCATCTCACCAGCCATGGGACAGGTGCCGGTACACACACCACACTGGATACAGGCACGAATATTCTCGCCACCGGGGGTAGCTGCTACCTCTTCTACAAGGCTCTTCATACCAACTCACATGCTATCATATACCTGCTTTCCGAGCAACTCAGGACCATCGCTGGAGGGTGATTACAGTGTCGGGCAGTGAGGGTAGCCTGGCTAGCCAACCTCCTCTCTGACAGGGGTTAGAGCCTGTCAGAAGTCTTAAGGTAGTTTGAGGGGGTGAAACCCCTTCAAAACCTATGCTCCCTAATGTTTCCAAGGAGAGTTAAAGAGAGGTGAAGCCTCTCTTACATAACCAATTCCCCTTCCCTTCATAAGGGAGGGGGATAAAGGGGGTGGGTTGATACAATAACCGACTGCCAACAATTTGCCGTCATTATCTCCACCGTGATAAACTGTAAGACGAAAACCAAGGGGCTGTACGTGAAAATACTAGTGACTAATGACGACGGTGTGTTTACCGACGGATTGCAAGCGTTGGTTAAAGAGCTGAAGAAAATCGCCCATGTAGTAGTGGTTGCCCCAGATAGGGAGCAGAGTGCCATAGGTACGGCTGTAACCCTCCATCAACCGTTAAGAGTACGCCGAGTAAGACCGGTGGTACCCGAAGTGGATACTTATTCTGTCGAGGGCACCCCTAGTGATTGTGTTATCCTAGCCTTAAGCACACTGGTTGAGGACAAGATAGGCATGGTCGTTTCTGGCATAAATCAGGGGGCAAACCTGGGTGATGATGTCTTTATCTCGGGGACGGTGGCCGCTGCCCTCCAGGGTTACTTTCGTGGTCTTCACGCTCTGGCTATCTCAATAGAGGCGGCGGGTAGTCACTACTTGGATACTGCCGCCGGGTTAGCAGCACTGCTAGTTAAGTGGCTTGACTCCAGTGTTGTGCCGAACAATGCTTTTCTCAATGTGAACGTGCCTGACCTACCACTAGCTGAAATCAGGGGAGTCAAGATTACTCGTTTGGCTAGCCAAACTCATATTGATACTGCTAGGGAAGGAAATGACGGGAAAGGGAAATACTATTGGCTGGTGCGGCACAGGGCAGATAAATCTACTGATAACCAAACCGATGTATGGGCGATAGGGCAGGGTTATATCTCCGTCACCCCATTACATGCTGACTTGTTTAATAGGTCGGCACCGGCTATCCCCGGTAATTTGAGTTCTGACCTTCTTCAGAGATTACGGCAACACCAAAGGTAGCACCCTTCTTTGGATAATCAAATAAGAGAAAGAGAGGCAAATAAATTGCTGGATATTAAAGAGCTAACTGTAGAAGTGGAAGACCGGGAAATCCTGCATGATATAAATTTGACCATAAGAACTGGCGAGACGCATGTCCTATTCGGTCCCAACGGCAGTGGAAAGACCACCCTAATTATGACGATAATGGGCTTCCCCAAATACAAGGTAACTAAAGGCAGTATCCTCTTCCAAGGTAAGGATATAACCGGGTTAACCCTTGATGAGCGTGCTCGCCTTGGAATTGGTATGTCCTTTCAGCGACCGCCGGTGGTCCGTGGGGTAAAGACTCGCGATATGGTTACTGCCTGTCTCAAAGGGCAGGATGGAGAAGCTGTCACCCAAATGGCGGAAAAAGCCGACCTGGCTGATTTTCTCGAGCGGGATATAAATTATGGATTCTCCGGGGGGGAACTAAAGCGGTCTGAGTTGATGCAACTAATGGCTCAAAAGCCGGAACTGGCTTTGTTAGATGAGCCGGAGTCTGGGGTTGACCTGGTAAATATCGTCCTTATTGGTCAGCTTATTAATGAGCTGCTGGAAAAGGATTGCCCGATAAGCATGCGCAAGTGCATGGGGCTCATTATTACCCACACCGGTCATATTCTGGATTATGTTAATGCCCGTACTGGATATGTCCTTTGTGAGGGCAGGATAGGCTGCGAGGGTGACCCTCACGAAATTTTGGCAACAATTAAGGAAAAAGGCTACGGGGAGTGTATCAGATGCATAATAGGACGACGACTTCTGAGGTAGATAAGGAGAAGGCCAAAGCGGCAGCCACCAAACCGGCGTCTTTTGGCGAGGATATTAATTTAGAGGATTATGTTAGCTCTGCTGAGGAACTACCGTATGAGAGTGACCTGTCTCAGCTGCCGCCGCAAACTAAAGAGCAAATGACGCAGGTAGGAGTTGTGCTGGACGGTAGCCGCCAGCGTTCAGGAACCATTATCCAGATGGACCATTCTGTAATCCATAGCCTTGCCCAGCAAGAAGGCATTGAGGTGATGAGCACCAATCAAGCGTTGGCGAAGCATGACTGGCTATCGGACTACTGGTGGCAAGCGGTGGCAGTAGACGCGGATAAATATACTGCCCACGTAGAGCTTCATCAAGGTGATGGTTACTTTATTAGAGCTTTGCCCGGCAGTAAGACTATTTATCCTGTTCAGGCGTGCCTGTATCTTGCCAAGAATAAGTTAGCCCAGAATGTGCATAATATTATCATCGCCGAAGAGAATTCTGAGTTACACATTATCACCGGCTGTGCTACCTCTGTTAGGGAGGAACCGGGACTGCACCTGGGGGTTTCTGAGTTCTATGTCAAGAAGGGAGCCAAGATTATCTTTACCATGATACACAGCTGGACACCCAATATAGCGGTACGTCCCCGGAGCGGAATTATTGTTGAAGAGGACGGGTTGTTCTTGAGTAATTATGTGATAATGAAGCCGGTTAAATCATTGCAAATGTATCCGGTGGCTAGGTGCGTTGGTAAAAACGCCACCGTCCGATTTAATAGCATTCTAGTTACCCCTCCTGGTTCAACGATGGATGTCGGCTCCAAAGTGTTTCTCAATGCCGAGGGAGCTAGAACCGAAATAATATCGCGGGTGATTACCACCGGCGGTAATATCATCGCTCGTGGCTATATAGAAGGCAGTGCCCCTGAGGTCAAAGGGCATCTGGAATGTCGCGGGCTAATCTTGCAGGGAGAAGGCTTGATTCACGCCATACCTGAGCTTAGAGGTAATCTGGCGGGCATTGACCTATCCCATGAAGCTGCGGTGGGTAAGATAGCTGAGGAGGAGGTAGAATACCTGATGGCACGGGGACTAACTCGCACTGAGGCGACGGCCACTATCATTAGAGGCTTCCTCAGAGTAGATATTGAGGGACTACCACCCCAGCTTAATGTGGAATTACAACGGGCTGTTGAAGCCAGTGAACAGGACCTCATGTAGAGTTAGGGCATCATATTTCACTCAGAGGGACAAAAGTCTTTTGCTTGATTAGTGATGGCGTGTTTATCCTAAGTAAAATAAGGGGTATGGTCCCGCTGAACATTTAGTTGCTGTGTATGTTATAATTATTATACTAATAACTACCTTATTGCCCATATTGATTAACTACAGCCAAAGTAACTATAAGCCAATAATCCAATGGATAAGGAGGTGAACCCAATGGCGGCCAAGGCTTTTGTTTTAATTGAAACAGCGGTGGGCAAAACTAAGGAAGTGGTGGCTAAAATCAGGCCATTAGAGGGAGTGAAATCAGTTGATCCAGTGACCGGGCCCTATGATGTTATTGCTATCGTAGAAGCAGAAAGCCTGAATGATATTGGCGACCTGGTTACCGGGAAAATTCACCCTATTAGTGGTATTTCTCGAACAGTGACCTGCCTGTCAATATGGACTGACTAAATCCAGTCATCCTTTTGGTCTAGGTCTCAGCCGACTCAAAGAAGGAGAGATGTTATGGATTTTGAACTCAGCGAAGAGCAACATAAATTCAGACAGGAAGTCCGTGACTTTCTGGAAGAAGAGTTGAAACAGGGGCGGTGGCAGCCAAGCTGTGATGCCTGGATAATGGGTTTTGACCCGGCGTTCACCAAGCGGGTTGCCCAAAGGGGCTGGATTGGTTTAACCTGGCCCAAAGAGCACGGTGGGCAGGGGCGCTCTTTTATCGACCGGCTCATCCTCACCGAAGAGATGCTGCGCTATGGAGCACCAGCTGCTTGCCACTGGTTTGGTGACCGCCAAATAGGTGGTGCTATCGTCCACTATGGCACTGAAGAGCAAAAGAAAGAGTTACTACCTATGATTTTAAAGGGTGAAGCCTATGTTGGTCTGGGAATGAGCGAACCAGACGCTGGTAGTGACCTCGCCTCGCTTAAAACCCGAGCCGTTGAGGATGGCGATTATTATGTCATAGATGGTCAGAAAACATGGACCAGCGGCGGTAGCTACATGAACTGGATTTACCTGGTAGCTAGAACAGACCCGGATGCCCTCAAGCACAGAGGTATTAGTGAGTTCTTTTTTGAGACCAGCTTGCCCGGGATTAATGTCGTCCCCATAGTAGATATTACCGGCGGGGTACACTTTAACGAAGTCTTTTTTGAAAACGTGCGTATTCCCAAGAAATGCCTGATAGGGGAGAAAAACCGTGGCTTTTACCAGATATTGCATCAGCTTGACTATGAGAGAAGTGGGATGGAGCGCCTGATGGCCAATTATCCCCTCTTTGAAGCTCTCATCCAATATGCCAAAGAAACCAAGCGAAACGGGAAGCCGTTATCTGAGGAGCCGGTGATTCGCGCTAAACTGGCACAACTTAAAATTGAACTTGAAATTGGGCGATTACATATGTATCGGGTCGCTGTGGTTATGGATGAAGGGCGTGCCCCAAATTGGGAATCGTCTATGAGTAAGGCATACGGTACTGCCTTTGAGCAACACTTGGCCAGCGCAGCGATGGAGATTGCCGGACTCTATGGACAACTTTCTCCCGAATCCAAGTGGGTACCTATGCTAGGCATGGCCTATCACTCGTATCTGTCATCCAAAGGCTATAGTCTCCAAGCCGGTACCTCGGAAATTCTAAAGAATATTCTGGCTTTGAGAAAGTTGGAATTGCCCACTGGGTAGGTAGTATAGTTTTTTTCTGCCAAATACTAATCGCAGTGTAGTAGGAGGAATGATAATGGATTTAGCCTTCTCTGAAGAGCAGGAAATGTTAAAGAAGATGGCTCGTGATTTCCTGACGGATAAATTTCCTAAAACAGCGGTTAAAGAGATAGAAGAAAGCGAGTTAGGCTACTCCCCAGAGATTTGGAAGGAGATGGCGGAGCTAGGTTGGATGGGACTGGTATTCCCGGAGGAGTACGGTGGTGCCGAGATGACCTTCCTTGACCTGGCTATGCTACTGGAAGAAATGGGGAGGGCTTGTCTGCCTGGTCCTTACTTCTCCACGGTGGTTTTGGGTGGTTTACCTATTCTTGACGCTGGAAGTGAGGAGCAAAAGCAGGAATACCTGCCCAAGATAGCCAACGGTGAGGCAATCTTCACCCTAGCCCTAACTGAATCCAGCGCCAGGTATCATGCCGCTGCCATTGAGGTGAAAGCCGCCGCTGATAATGATGCCTATGTTTTGAATGGCACCAAGCTCTTTGTCCCCGATGCTAATGTTGCCGATTATATGCTGGTGGTAGCCAGAACTGATGAAAAATCAAGGGGTGAGGATGGGATTACTATATTTATCGTGGATGCCAAAAGCCCGGGCATAAGCTGCACAGTTTTAAAGACCATTGCCAATGATAAACTATGCGAGGTAGTTTTTGACCAGGTACGAGTGCCTAAGGGGAATATCCTGGGTGAGTTAAACCAGGGATGGAGTGAGGTCAAAAAGATAATAGAGCGAGCGGCAGTAGGCAAATGCTGTGAGATGGTCGGTTGTATTCAACAGGCGTTGGACATGACCGTTGATTATGCCAAGGAAAGAAAGCAGTACGACCGCCCTATTGGTAGTTTCCAGGTTATACAGCACTACTGCGTCGATATGATAACTGATGTGGAGGGCACGAGACTTTCAGCCTATCAGACTGCTTGGATGATAAGCGAAGGCCTGCCCTGCACCCAGGAGGTAGCTATAGCTAAGGCGTGGGCAGGCGAAGCGTGTCAGCGCGTTATGGCTCTGGCCCACCAAATCCACGGTGCCATCGGCGTTACCATAGACCATGACTTACAATACTACACCAGGCGAGCTAAAGCGGCAGAGGTTACCTTTGGTGATGCCAGTTTCTACCGAGAGATAGTGGCTCAAGAGATGGGGTTATAAGAGGTTGCATCAACCTCACCCCCTTAGTTTCTATTTGTTAACCCTCCCCCTTTATCCCCCTCCCTGGCAAAGGGAGGGGGAATTGGTTTTTAAGAGAGGCTTTGCCTCTCTTTGACTTTCCTTACCTACCAAAATAATGAGGGAGTTTAGAGGGGCGCTAGCCCCTCAAAAAGTAAATCATCCCCTTCCCCTTATAAAGGGGAAGGGGATACAGGGGATGGGGTTATACTAAATTATCAGAAGAGAGGGAGGATTATTATACAAGAGAGGCTTTGCCTCTCTTTGACTTTCCTTACCCCACAGCTTCTAGTTTCTTTATAACTTCATTTATGACCGGCTCACCGGTAGAAGCGCCAGCAGTTACACCTATATAGCTAAGACCTTGAAGCCAAGAAGGTTGAATCTCGGCGGCTGTTTCAACTAGATGTGTTTTAGTCGCCATAGAGCATAACTCAGCCAGACGGTTGGTATTAGCACTATTATGACCACCGATAACCAGCATCAAGTCCACTCTTTTGGCTAGTTTGAGGGCTTCTTCTTGCCGTTGTCTAATATCATGACATATAGTATCAATAATGCGTATCTCGGAGTCTTTAGCCAGAGCAGAGCCAATAAGCTTCTTGACAAATTCGGTAAAATGGGCCGGTATCTGGGTCGTCTGGGATAAGACCCCTAAGCGGCGAGGTAAAAAGTCAAAACTGGTGATAAGCTTCTCATCCAAAGCGGCCCCACCTTTACCCTCAGCCCAGCCAAGAATACCCTTGACCTCAGGGTGGCCAGCATCACCATATATAATAACAAAAAAGCCAGACTTAGCTAACCTCCTGGCTGCCACTTGGGCTCGGTGAACAAAGGGACAAGTAGTATTAATGATGTCAATATGCCGAGCCCGAATCTCTTGTTCCAGTTGTGGGCTCACCCCGTGAGTGCTAATCGCCACCTTGTCACCCTGTATATCATCCACATCTGTGGCTACTCTGACCCCAATCTTGGCTAGACTCTGTAGCACCTGTTGGTTATGCACCACCGGTCCCAATGTTTCCACACCGCCCTGCTCACGAGCAACATTTCCCAAGATGTTAATGGCTCGCTTAACCCCAAAGCAAAACCCTATTTCACCCGCCTTCTCAATCCTCATACTTGGCGACTTCCTTTCTGAGATAGTTACCCCGATACTCCCGCGGAAGGAGTTCAGCTATACGCTCCATCATACCATTAGTAAGCTCAGCAAGCTCGTCTTTACTCAATTTACTATTAACCGGTGGCAGATAAAAAGGGTGGCCGATATTAACCGTTATCTGAGGGCGACGCAGTAACCAGGCTACACCCTTAATCTTTTCTGTGCCGGTAATACCTACCGGCAGAATGGGGACACCATGGCGGCAAGCTATTAGTGCCGAGCCAGAGAAAGCCGGTTGCAGTTGAGCATTGTGGCTTCGCGTTCCCTCAGGGAACATGACTAAGGCCAGACCCTCAGCCAGAACTTGCTGTGCTTGGCGTAATGCCTTCTTATCCAGTTGCCCCCGGCGCACGGGAAATGCGCCAAAACCATGTATAAAGTAGCTTAAGAATCGGGAGCGAAATAGCTCCTCTTTAGCCATAAATATTACCGTTCGGCCAAGGCTGATACTAAGCAGAGGTGGGTCGGTTAGATTAAGATGGTTGGACACAATCAGCACTGGCCCTTGGCTAGGGACATTCTCTCTACCCCTGACC
>JAUVZE010000040.1 GCA_030602665.1 Dehalococcoidia bacterium | reverse complement strand
GTCAAAGAACCAGTGTCAATAAGGTGCCTGGAAAATTACTGAACAGTAGCTTAACTACTCAGCTAGATAGCCGACAGCTTGGGACACCCCTTCAAAAATCATTCTTACCTTCTATATTTCCTCATCAGTGATGTCCGCTTCGTATGACCCGAAAATGAAGCTCAGGTCATCTTGTAAAGCAGCGACCTTCTCTTGAGAGAAAAGCTCGTCATTTATGTCAAGCATCATCTTCGTTTCGCCTTTAACGGTTCCCACGATGTGGGCTCTGAGGCATTCTTTCTCGGCCTTGGCCTGCCCAACTTGAACCTTGAAAGTTAGGCTACCGCGAGAAATAAAAGCTGAACTATTATCAGGCAAGAGGTATGTTTCCAGCTTGGACTCACCTATAATTGTTCCCTGTTTCAGAACAAAGTCCCTCACCTCGGCATATAACAACTCAGGGTTTACATCTCTATATGTTTTTCTAATTTGCATTCTTGCCTCCCTGCACTTCTCCTATTCTAACACGGCTATCACCCTTGTCAAGACTCGCTAGTTGGGCAGTCTGTTTCCCCTTTGCCTTCGGTTATCAATGAAACTCACGACGAAAAGAAGTAGGCCGCTAATCAATAGAGCCCCTAAATCTAGATACTTTATGTCAAACAACTTGCTAATAAGGCCTATTGAGCCACCACCGATGAGTGCTGCCATTGCTCCCAAAGGAGTGACTCTCAGCCGTTTCCTATAGAAGCCGGCAATCACTGGCAGAATCACGCCAGCAGTATATACCGTGTAGGCAAAAAGAAGGGCACTTATTACCCCTTTCAGCATTAAAGCCACAATTAGAGAGCATACACCCAAAGCCACTACCCCCCACCGGGAAAGAGACAGGATTTTTCTCTCGCTGAGTGAGGGCTTAAACCACCCAACTATATCCACCACTAATATGGTGCTGGCACTTAATAAAGTGGTATCTGCCGAAGACATAACGGCACAGAGTAAGGCAGCCAGCACTATGCCGCCCATAAAGGGAGGTAAAATCTCCTTTATTACCGTGGGAAAGGCTTGCTCGGGTGAAATCTGAGGGAACAAAACAGACGCCCCCATGCCAATTAAGGTAATCCCAAAGGCGAGTGGAAAAATAAACAGCGCAGCCCACAATACTGACGCCCTAGCTGTTTTACTGTCCTTGGCACAAAATAGTCTGGAATACATGTCAGGTCCAACCACATAGGTCAAGCCGACCAATAAAAGGAGGGTGACTAATTCTATCCCGCCAAACTGGGAGCTAATAGGAAAAGCAAACTGCTCCGGGGAAAGATTACTTTTTAATCCGCTCCACCCCCCCAGATTTGACAGGAGCAAAGCCAATCCACCGAAGATGCCAATAAATATTATCGCTGCCTGCAAGGCATCGGTTCGAATAATGGCATATTGACCCCCCAGCAGGGTATAAGCGACAAAGACTATGGTGAAAAGCACCATCCATAAAAGAGGGCTGCCCATCCCAACTACGCTAAGTATCTTCCCGGCAGCTATAATCTGACCGGCAACAATACCAATCCAGGCGATAACAATAAGCAGTGAAGTTGCCAGAGCCATCCGACCATCATATTGTTTCCCCACCAGCTCTGGAAGAGTATAAAGAGCCAGGTTTCTCACCTTTTTAGCTAAAAAAAGACCTAGAATCACCAGCCCGATGCTACCTACCAGTAACCACCACGCTCCGGTTAGACCTTGAGTAAAGCCTAACCCAGCCATACCTACCGTAGCCGAGCCGCCAACAATGGTAGCTAATAATGAACCGGTAACAAACAACGAGGAACCTTTCCTCCCCGCCACCAGAAAATCATCAGTCCCCTTTGTCTCCCTCCGGCTCACCATCCCGATAGCAATCATAACTAAAAAATAGACAACGATAATTATGAGTTCTAGCATTTTTAGTAGTTACTCTCCAATTGCACAAGAAGAATTTGCTGAAGTCCGAAACCTTTACCCGGTTTCTATCAAGAGGGTGGTAGCTTTACCTGACAACTCAAGGAATTCTGAAGGCGAACTAAAAAGATACTACCTGTCCGTTAATAATACCAGCGTTATCGCTTTAGCTTCTCATTACCCAAGATGTTAATCTCAATGTCCCTACCACAATAGGGGCAGATTATAGTAAGGGTTATGGGCTGCTTCATCACTCGTTCGGCAACCGCAGTAACCATTGAGTCAATGTTATCCAAACGGTGGTCTAACATATCCAGGCGTCTTTTTATACGCTCAATATCTGGCGCTTGGTCTTGTCCCATTACGCTGGGTTCATTTTCCTGTACCAACTTTACATCCTCCAGGACAATTGAACTAATTATAGGTGACTGATGACACTATGTCAAAGTTTGTTTATATAATCCATCAACCTCACCCCCTTAATCCCCCTCTCCTTAAAAGGAGAGGGGGAAGGATTAGTTTTGAAGGGGTTTCACCCCTTCAATCTGCCCCTATTAACTAAGGGAAGAGATTTTATAGAGGGGCTTCGCCCCTCCCTTCCCTTAATAAGGGAAGGGGTCAGGGGGATAGGTTGCTAAACAACCTCGAAGAAATATTGATTTACTCAAACTAGATGGCGTATACTAAATAAAAACACAACAAGGAGGTATCCCAATGCCTGAGGAGGTAGTCGGAAAGGTAACTGATTTCTTTGCCAGACCCGTGGTCGCCGGTATTGAGTTAACCACAGCTTTAAAACTGGGGGACAAAATCCATATTAAAGGCCATACCACTGATTTAGAGCTCACTGTTGACTCAATGCAGATTAACAATGTAGATGTGGAGCAAGCTAAAGCCGGTGACTTGATTGGTGTCAAAGTTAGTGAACGGGTAAGAAGAGGAGATACCGTCTATAAGGTCACCGACTGAAGCAGCACTCAGCGAAAATAGAGGGTAGAGGTATCATCTCTTATATTCACCTCAGCGCCTTTTAGCTATGCCTAATGGCAAATCCCAAAAGGTGCTTTAGGTAGGAACCTTGCTTGCGTTTGACGGTGTAATAGCCTTGGGCAAAATGGATTCTAGATCCCGCTCCTGACACTTGGGAGCATGGAAGACAACAACGGGATATATAGTGCCCGAAACATTTAACACATTATAGAGCCTATATTTCCAACTAAGAAACCTGCTCAAGAAGGGATTCTTAAAAGATTCATGTATTCGATTGAAATACTCGGTTTTCCTCTCATACGTAAACTTCTCCCAAGCCTGTTTTGCACGGGAGAATAGTGTTATGAATTCCTGATAGGAAGGTATGGCCCACATTATGATTACTGCACCATCTTTCTTATCGCTTTTTCAGATTGAGGCTGTAAAGAATTTGCTTATAGTAATTAACCTATGCCCCTGACCAGATTAGCCATCTCAATAGCGCTCATTGCTGCGTCAAAGCCTTTATTCCCAGCTTTAGTTCCTGCCCGCTCAATAGCTTGTTCCAGAGTATCAGCGGTGATTACGCCATAGATAACCGGTAGCCCGGTCTCCAACCCCACCTTAGCAATACCCTTAGTGACCTCAGCAGCAATGTATTCAAAGTGGGGTGTTCCACCACGCACCACAGTGGCCAGACAGATTACAGCATCATACTTCTTAGTCTGGGCTAACTTCCTGGCTATTAGCGGGATTTCAAAGGCACCTGGCGTCCAGGCAATATCTATATCCTCCTCTTTAACCCCGTGACGAAGCAAGGCATCCTGTGCCCCCTCAAGTAGCTTCTTGGTAATAAACTCGTTAAAACGGGAGACAACCAGCCCAAACCTCAATCCCTCCCCTAATAGCTTACCTTCAAAATGCTTACTCATTGCTTTCTCCTTTTATTATTAATGAGATTGTTTATTGACCTTACCCCCTTCAAGCTACCCCTAATAAACTACTAATAGTTCGTCTCCTGGCAAGCCTAATTACCAGCAGTGTCCGGTACTCCTAAGCGGTGACCTAACTTCTTCTGCTTTGTCTCCAAGTAATGAAGGTTATAGGGGTTGGGGCGGCAGATAATAGGTACCGTCTCTACCACCTTCAGCCCGTAGCCCTCTAAACCAATTACCTTCTTGGGATTATTGGTAAGTAGCCTAATCTTATGTAAACCCAGGTCAGCCAGAATCTGGGCACCAATGCCATAATCCCGCAGGTCTGGGGGTAACCCCAGGGCTAGATTAGCCTCTACGGTATCCATTCCTTTATCCTGAAGAGCGTAGGCTAGTATCTTATTATGGAAGCCAATGCCTCGCCCTTCCTGCCTCATATAGAGGAAAACACCCCGCCCCTCTTTAGCAATAGCTTGCATCGCCAGAGCAATCTGCTCACCACAATCACAACGAAGACTACCAAATACATCACCAGTAAGACATTCACTGTGGACACGGACAAAGACTGGCTCCTCAGTGGATAAATCACCCATTACCAAAGCTAGGTGCTCATCCGGGTCGACATCACTTCTATAGGCAATAGCCGTAAACTCACCATACTTTGATGGCAACTTAGCCTCAGCTACCCGGTGTACCAGCTTTTCATGACGGCGGCGATAGGCAATTAGGTCAGCTATGGTAACAATTTTAATCTCAAGCTGGTCTGACATCTCTTCCAGTTGAGGCAGGCGTGCCATAGAGCCATCATCATTCATAATCTCACAGATAACACCGGCCGGATAAAGACCGGCTAGCCTGGCTAAGTCAACTATAGCCTCAGTATGTCCTGCCCGCCCCAGAACCCCACCCTCTTTAGCCCGTAGTGGGAACATATGACCTGGCCGCACCAAGTCCTCAGGCCTAGTGTTCGGGTCAAGTACCGCTTTGATTGTCTCGGCTCTATCCGCTGCTGAAATACCAGTGGTGACCCTATGCTTGGCTTCAATAGACACGGTAAAGGCAGTGCAATGCCGAGAGGTGTTATCCTGTACCATCAAGGGAATCCTCAGTTCATCCAACCGCTTACCGGTAATAGGTAAGCAAATCAATCCCCTGGCGTGCTTGGCCATAAAATTAATCACTTCAGGGGTAATCTTCTCAGCAGCTATAGCCAAGTCACCTTCATTCTCTCTATCTTCATCATCAACAATAATGACGAATTTACCTGTCTTTGTGTCCTCAATAGCGTCAGTAATACTGGCAATTCCCATGCCTACCTCCAATGCCAACGGTCCAAATTAACCTATAAAAAGCCATGCTCCTGCAAGAATCCGGCAGTTATACCGGTGTGGTGAGGCTGGCTAAGTTGTTCCACATACTTAGCTATGACATCTACCTCTAGATTAACCAGGTCACCCACCTGCCTATCACCTAGGGTAGTATGTGCCCGAGTATAGTCAACCACAGAAACCCAAAATGAGCTAGCATCTTTAGTTACCACAGTCAGACTGACTCCATCAACAGCCACAAAACCCTTCTCTACAATATAGCGCATCACCTCAGGGGGGACTTCAAATCTAATGAGCATTGCCTCCCCGTCCCCGGTAACCGAGGCTACTCTTCCGGTAGCATCAACATGACCCTGCACTAAATGCCCGCCCAACTGTCCACCTAGGGCTAGAGGCATCTCCAAATTGACCCTATCACCAGCAGAAAGCAGTCCCAGGTTTGTCTGTCGTAGTGTCTCAGGCATTATGTCAACCGAGAACGAATTAGTATTAAAACTGGTTATGGTCAGGCACACTCCATTAACGGCAATACTCCCGCCTGGCTCCACTCCCTGGAGAACCTTGCTTACAGCGATAACCAGACTTCCGGGTTGTGCTGAAGTAACTCTACCTACTTCTGCTATAATCCCGGTAAACACCTCACTCCTTAGATAAAGCTAAATCTTAACCCCTCTTGTTTTTGGGCTAACATAACCGCTAACCATCAAGTCTTCGCCAAACCTTTCCACACTAACTCGCTCCAATTTAAGTGAGTCGGCTACTTTGTCAACCCCCTTGCCACCAACAGCAGTCTTCGCCTCCTTGCCACCAATGATAATTGGAGCAATAAAGGCAATAACCCTATCCACCAACCCACGGTCAAACAGGGAACCCAGAAGAATTTCGCCACCTTCTACCAAAACACTGGTGATTTCCCGCTCACCTAAGGCTCTTAACAGCTTTTCCAAATCTACCAGTCCCTCTGCTGAGGGCAATTCTAATAGTTCAGCTCCAGCTTGAGCAAAGGCTGCTGCCTCCCCTGGCGTAACCGCCCGGCCTAATGCCAGAAGCGTCTTGCCCGGCTCACTAAATAACCGAGCAGTTGGTGGCGTGCGTCCTCTACCATCAACCACTATCCGCAGCGGTTGCTTTCTTGCTGTGCCCCCCCTCCCCCCACAACACCTACAGGTAAGGAGAGGGTCATCAGCCAAAACCGTATTCACCCCCACCATAATGGCATCAGTGATATGGCGTAGATTATGAACCTGCTTCCTTGCCTCCTCGCCACTAATCCATCTGGAATCACCACTTTTGGTGGCAATCTTACCATCCAGGCTTACGGCAAATTTGGCAGTTACAAAAGGTATGCCAGTGGTAATGAATTTAGCATAGGCTTCATTAATCTGTTTAGCCTCATCCTCATGCTCACCCACATATGTCTTAATACCTTCCCGTTCAAGCTCTTCTTTACCCCGTCCGGAGACTAAGGGATTTGGGTCAAGCATTGCCAGATGAACCTCAGCAATACCAGCAATGATGATAGCTTGACTACATGGGGGTGTCCGACCGTAATGGCAGCATGGTTCTAGGGTAACATACATCACACCTCCCCTGGCTTGTTCACCCGTTTGCCTTAGTGCCATAATCTCGGCATGGTCAGAGCCAGCTGGCTGGGTATAGCCCTGTCCCAGCACCACATCATTCTTAACTACTACCGCCCCTACCGCCGGGTTAGGGCTAACCTGTCCTAAAGCTAGACTAGCCAGGGAAAGCGCCTGCTCCATGTAATCCATACTACTGCCATTCTAGCATCTCGTTCTGAAAAAGTGCAAACAAAAGCTCCAAGGTCGTCTAGCAACCTATCCCCCTGACCCCCTTCCCTTAATAAGGGAAGGGGGAGTGTAGGTAAGAGAGGGGCGAAGCCCCTCTCTAAAATCTCTTCTCTTAGTCAATAGGGGCAGATTGAAGGGGTGAAACCCCTTCAAAACTAATCCTTCCCCCTCTCCTTAAAAGGAGAGGGGGACACAGGGGGTGAGGTTAAAAAACAATCTCAGTACCCCATCAGCGATATTTAGAGAATAAAACATTAGGAGAGCCCAGGCTCAACCCGGCTCTCCTAGCGTTACTTTGGATTTTAGCTAAAGTATAGTCCTACACTTATTTACTACTCTCAATGCTATACACTACCTGAACGGTTAAGCGGATTTCAGTCTCACCCGGGCTGATAGGTGTAGTAGGTGGCGGGGCAGGAGCAGGAACAGCCATACGCTCAACATAATACTCACGAGGAACAGGAAGGGAAATAGTACCTTCGCTAATAAAGATGGGCTTGCCCAAGTCCACCCCAGCCAGGTCGGCTAACTGCTCCGCTTTGGCTTCAGCATCAGCCATCGCTTTTTCCCTGACTTCCTCATAGTAGTCAGTCGGCTCATCCACAGTAAAGCTGATGCTATTTATTCTGGTATAATCCCCACCAGCTTCAGCCACGGCATCAATAATAACCCCGGTGTCATCCACCTTCCTAATCTTAACCGACACCATATTGGTCACCCGGTAGCCAATCAGTATCTCCTTATCATTTTCCCATCGCCGCACCAGGTAGATACTAAAATACTGAGTTTTAATATCCTTCTCAGCGATGCCCTGCTCATCAAGCACAGCCATCACCGCCTCCATAGCTTCAGCCGCTTGCTGCTGTGCCTCGGCCACGGTCTCCTCCTGGGCCTCTATCCCTAGGCTAAGGATAGCTACGTCAGGGACTACGCTAACCTTCCCCTCCCCAGCTACCCAGATGCCAGTGCTCTGCTGGCTTAAAATTATGCCACTACTCTCAGGTGGTGCTGGTGTAATTTCCGGCTCCGGAAAACCGAAGTCTCCATAACACCCCACTGCGCCTACAGTAATAACGATGAGCGCCAAACCGACAGCCAGTAATAGTCTCCTTTTCATTTTGACTTCCTCCTTGAATTTAAAAATTAACCCTAAAGTTCAGGTAACACCTACTATTATAACGCAAAAGCCGGGTTTTGGTTAGTCCACCAAGCCCCTAATTAAAGTGCTTACGCCAGACAGAAAGCCAAACTGGAAGGATAAAGAGCAATAAGGTATAATTAGGGCTGACATTAAAGGTGCAGCCATCAAATGAGAGTTTTTCTTCGTGAGATTCTGGG
>JAUVZE010000086.1 GCA_030602665.1 Dehalococcoidia bacterium | reverse complement strand
AGGGATAGGGGCGACCAGGTGGTGGTTGTCGTCTCGGCAATGGGGGATACTACCGATGAGCTAATTGAGCTGGCCTACCAGGTTTCTAAGCATCCCGATAGGAGAGAGCTTGACCATTTGCTTTCCACTGGTGAGGTTGTTTCCAGCACCTTGCTGGCTATGGCGCTTCACGGTATGGGTTATCAGGCGATTAGCCTTACTGGTGCTCAGGCGGGGATACAGACTGACGCTACCTACAGCCGAGCCCGCATCCTGAAGGTTGAGTCCAAACGAGTGGTTAAGGAGATGGAGAAGGGGAATATTGTCATTATTGCCGGTTTTCAGGGGGTTACTGAGGAGATGGATATTACCACTCTGGGGCGGGGTGGCTCGGATACTACGGCAGTGGCTCTGGCAGCTGGCCTGGGGGCGGAGACTTGCCAGATTTATACTGATGTTGAAGGTGTCTATACCGCTGACCCACGCCTTATCCCCGAAGCCCAAAAGCTCAAAGAGATTAGCTATGAGGAGATGCTGGAGCTGGCAAGTTATGGGGCCAAGGTGATGCACCTTCGAGCGGTTGAGCTGGGGGAGCTAAACAATATTCCCATACTAGTAGCCTCTAGCTTCACTGATAGTCCGGGTACATTAATTCATGGAGGGGTGTCTATGGAAGTGCGAAATAAGGTGAGGAGTATCGCTCATGACCTTGATGTGGCTAAGGTAACGGTGATTGGTGTTCCTGACCGCCCAGGTATTGCTGCAGCTATCTTCCAGCCTTTAGCTAAGGCGGGTATCAGTGTTGATACCATTGTTCAGAACGCCGGCATTAAGAATATTACTGACCTAACCTTTACGGTGGCTAAAAGTGATCTGGCTAAGGCGATGGAGGTGGTGGAACCTGTTTGCCAGTCAATTGGTGCTAAGGAGTGTGTTACTGATTCTAGGTTGGGTAAGGTTAGCATTATTGGCACCGGGATGCAAAATACCCCTGGTTATGCGGCTAGAATGTTTGGTGCCCTCAGTGAACAGGGGATAAATATCCAGCTAATTACTACTTCGGAGATAAGGATAACCTGCATTATTGATGAGGCAAGGGTTAAGGATGCCGTTCGTGCCTTGCACCGGGCTTTTGAGCTGGAAGTAGCCGAAAAGGGCTAAGCCTTTAAGCAGCCACTACTTCCTTAATTTCAGGGATTTCTTGCTTTAAGATTCGTTCAATACCCATCTTTAGGGTCATGGTGGACATAGGGCAACCAGCGCAGGCGCCGGTTAATTTTAACTTGACCACGCCGTCACTCACATCAATCAGCTCCACATTACCCCCGTCCCTCATCAAGCTGGGACGTATCTTGTCTAGTACCTCCTCCACCTTGTCTCGCATTATAATTCCTCCCATTACTTGTAGGTAAGCTAAACTTTACCAGAGCTAGGGTAGCTTGTCAAACCGAGATTGTTTATTAACCTCACCCCCCGTAATATTGATTTGACAACCTACCCCCTTTGTCCCCCTCCCTTTCAAAGGGAGGGGGAAGAATATTAGAAGAGAGGCGGAGCCTCTCTTTAACTCTCCTTTAGTGTCTCTCTCCTTGAGAAGGAGAGGGGGAAGAATTAGTTTTGAAGGGGCTACGCCCCTTCAATCTACCCTTAATTTATGGGGGTTAGGTTGCTAAATGACCTTGTCAAACTTTACTTGTTTAGCTGCCTTGGCTGGAGTAAAATATTATGATTAAGGTTGATTGGGGGTTGAGGTGTCATATCAGGATGAAGGACAGGTAAGACTAAAGCGGTTGCGTGCTAAGCAGGCGATAGCCCTGGCTATGGAAAGCCGATGGCGGGAGGCGATAGCCATTAATAAGAGCATAATAGACGGCTTCCCCAACGATGTTGATGCCTATAATCGTTTGGGTAGAGCCTATATGGAGTTGGGGGAGTATTCCCAAGCCAGGGAAGCCTATGGTCAAGCTCAAGAGCTTGACCCCTATAATGCCATTGCCCAGAAGAACCTGCGTCGCTTATCCCTTTTAGGTGAGAGTCCAGTTAGCTTAGAGAGTGATTCTGATACGGTTAAGCCCCAGCATTTTATTGAGGAAACCGGCAAGGCGGGGGTGGTAAACCTGTATCGTCTGGCACCGGGGGAAATATTGGCTAGGGTGGTAGCTGGTGACAGGGTACATTTGAAGATAAGCAATTCTAGTTTAATCGTGGAAAATAGTAGTGGGCAGTATCTGGGGGAGGTTGAGCCTAAGCATGGGCAGCGACTTATCAAATTAATGAAGGGAGGTAATAAATATTCAGCCGCTATCGTCAGTTCAACCGAGGAGAAGGTAACCGTCATTATTGGAGAGGTGTATCAGCACCCCAGCCAGGCTGGGCAGCCTTCCTTCCCCCCGAGGGGTTTGGAGAATCTTCAACCGTATGTTAGCGATAGAATATTGAGCCGTGGGTTGGGGGATGAGGAGGAATGGGTGGAAGGGTCCGGCTATACCATAGTGGGTGGTGAGGAAGAGGTAGAATTATTGCCTGAGGAGTCCCCCGAACCTGAGATTGATGAATAGGAGGGTCAAACGAACATGGTTTTAGGAACAACTAAACCGGTAAATATAGAAGATGAGATGAGAAGCTCTTATCTTGACTACGCCATGAGTGTCATTGTTTCCCGGGCCTTGCCTGATGTGCGGGATGGGCTAAAACCGGTACAGCGGCGCATTCTTTATGCCATACATGACATGGGGTTAATTCATACCAGTGCCTACAAAAAGAGTGCCCGTATTGTTGGTGAAGTATTGGGTAAGTACCACCCTCATGGCGATACCTCGGTTTATGAGGCTATGGTGCGCCTGGCACAGGACTTCTCTATGCGATGTGTCTTAGTGGATGGGCAGGGCAATTTTGGCAGCATGGATAATGACCCCCCAGCAGCTATGCGTTATACTGAGGCACGCTTGGCGGCAATTGCCGAGCGGATGCTGGTTGACATTGATAAGGACACGGTCAATTTTGTGCCCAACTTTGATGATAGTCTCACCGAGCCTTCAGTTCTACCCACCCAGTTACCCAATTTACTGGTTAATGGTGGCTCCGGGATTGCCGTGGGGATGGCTACCAATATTCCACCTCATAATCTGGGGGAGGTATGCGATGCCCTCTATTATCTCATTGATAATCCTGAGGCTACGATTGAGGAACTTATTCAGTTTATTAAAGGTCCCGATTTCCCTACTGGTGGCATTATCCTAGGGCAGGAGGGGATTAAGCATGCCTATGCCACCGGGCACGGTAGGGTAGTGGTTCGAGCTAAGGCTCACGTTGGGGACATCCCTGGGGATGGGCATCGTCAAATAGTGGTTACCGAGCTTCCCTATCAGACGAATAAGGCTGCCTTGGTGGAGAAAATAGCTGAGCTGGTCAAGGATAAAAAAATTGGCGGCATCAGTGAGCTACGCGACGAGTCAGACCGTCAGGGGATGCGTATTGTCATTGAGCTAAGGCGGGAGGCTCAGCCGCGGCAGGTCTTGAACAACCTGTATAAACATACCCCAATGCAGTCAACTTTCTTTATCAATATGTTGGCGCTGGTTGATGGACAGCCCCGAGTAATTAGCCTTAAAGAGGCGCTTCAGTATTATATTGATTTCCGCCACGAGGTTATCACTCGGCGTTCCCAGTTTGAGCTGAAAGTGGCTAAGGCAAGAGCCCATATCCTAGAAGGGCTTAAAATCGCTTTAGACCAAATAGATAGGGTAATTAGTACTATCCGCAAGGCTGAAACCGCTGATGAGGCTCGCCGTAACCTTATGACTGGCTTTGACTTATCCCAGGCTCAGGCGCAAGCCATTCTGGATATGCAGCTACGCCGACTGGCTAATCTTGAGCGACGTAAGATACTTGATGAGTATACTGAGGTGTTAAAAAACATTGCCTATTTGGAGGACCTTCTGGCTAATCCCAGAAGGATACTTACCCTGATAAGGGAAGAAGTAGGTGAACTGAAGTCTAAATATGGCGACCCGCGGCGAACTGAGATAGTGGAACAAGGGGTGATGGAGTTTAGTGAGGAAGACCTTATTCCCCATCAAAGAGTAGTGGTAACGCTCAGTAGCCGGGGATTTATCAAGAGAATACCGTCTCGTACCTACAAGCCGCAGCACCGTGGTGGCAAGGGCATTATTGGCATGGTAACCAGGGAGGCAGATGCGGTAAGATTTCTCACGGTGGCTGATACCCATGATAGCTTGCTCTTCTTTACCAACCGGGGTAAGGTCTTTTGCCTCAAGTGCTATGAACTGCCGGCGGATAGCACCCGCACCGCCAAAGGGATGGCGGTGGTTAATCTATTCCCTATCACTGCTGATGAGAGGGTTACGGCTATGGTGGCGGTGACTGATTTTACCCCGGGCACCTTTCTACTTATGGCTACTTGCCGTGGCAAGATAAAAAAGACGGCGGTGAATAATTTTGCTTCAGTGCGAAGTAGTGGACTTATCGCTATAGATTTGGGGGCGGGGGATGAGCTGGTGGCAACGTGTATGGCTACTGACCAGGATGATGTTATCTTATTAACCTCCAAGGGGCAGTCAATCAGGTTTGCTGTGTCTACACTAAGAGCCACCTCCAGAACCAGTGGCGGGGTGCGTGGTATTCGCCTGGTCCCTGGTGACCAGGTGGTTGATATGGATTGTGCTTATCCAGATGCCTTTGTCTTGGTGGTTACCACCGGGGGCTTCGGTAAGCTTACTCCAGTTAGTCGCTATCCGCGGCAGCACCGGGCTGGTAGTGGGGTCAGGACTTTTAAGATAACCCAAAAAACAGGTGAAGTAGCTGATGCTAAACTGGTTTCTTCGTCTCAACAGCTAATGATTATATCTGCCGATGGCATTGTCATCCGCACCCCGGTGAGGGAGAAAGACCCGAAACAGGGCATTACTATTCAGGGCAGGAGCACCGAGGGTGTGAGGCTGATGAGACTTGGCCATGGTGATAGGGTGGTTGCTATCGCTTGCTTTGACTAGTCTTTGAA
>JAUVZE010000032.1 GCA_030602665.1 Dehalococcoidia bacterium | reverse complement strand
GAAGCATTAGACAAAGGAGTAAAGGTTCTTGGGAGGTTTGCCTCGATATCGGCACCGACCCGGCAACAGGAAAGCGCTTAAGGCACTTTGAAAGTGTTAAGGGACCCAAAAAAGATGCGCAGAAACGGCTGGCTCAGCTATTAGTTGGTGTTGAGGAAAGAAGTTTTGTTAAACCAAAACGGATTACTTTGGGTGAGTGGTTGGGCGACTGGCTCAATGGTTATGTCAAAACTAATTGCTCGCTTCGGACGTTAGACGGCTACCACACCATTATGAGGCGCCACCTCATTCCAAACCTGGGTATGATACCTCTATCCCAGGTTCAGCCTCAGCACATACAACAATACTATGCTCATGCCCTCTCGGAGCCCGGGTCTGACGGAAAGGGGCTATCTGCGCGAAGTGTCCTTCATATCCATCGGGTTTTATTTCAGGCACTAAATTATGCCGTCAGGCAGGGGCTATTAATTCGTAACCCTGCTCAACTGGTAGATCCTCCACGGGCTAAGAAGTCAAAGATGAAAACCCTCATACCCCAAGAAGTTTCAATGCTGCTCAACGTCGCCCAAGATACACGTTATTACCCTATCATTCACACGGCAGTTAAAACAGGTTTGAGGCAGGCTGAGCTGTTAGGGCTGCGGTGGCGTGACCTGGACCTAGACCTGGCGTCGCTTTCTGTGACTCAGGTACTCTATAAGCGCGGGGGCATCTGTGAGTTTAAGGAGCCCAAGACTGAACACAGCCGGCGGCGGATTGGCCTGACGCCCTCTTTGGCTCTATTTCTCCGTGAATATAGAGCTCAGAGGGAAGAGCAGCGTCTATTGCTGGGTAAGCCACTGAGTGATGACGACCTGGTGTTTGGCAATGTTGATGGTACCCCTATGGATCCTGGCACTCTGACCCATAACTTTGCCAGGATTGCCCGGAGAGCTGGGGTACCCGGGACACGCTTCCATGACCTGAGGCATACTTTCGCCAGTCTGATGCTCTTAGCAGGCGTTCATGTCAAGGTAGTCTCTGAGATGCTCGGCCACTCAAGCGTAGCCTTTACCCTGGATGTATATAGCCATGTGATTCCAGGGCTTCAGGAAGCCGCTGGCAAGCGACTGGACGAAGTGCTGGACCCCGAGCTGAGGCAAAAGAAAAATGTCGGCAAAATGTCGGCAAAAGTCGATGGCGAGGGGGAGAAACAGCCAAAAATGAAGCAGGAGTGGGAGGATTCGAACCCCCGACCTGCGGTTTTGGAGACCGCTGCTCTCCCAACTGAGCTACACTCCTTTACCCAGCAATTATAACATATTCTCTCAAAGTGTCCCAAGCTAACTGGTAAATTTAACCCACGCCAAGAAACAAGCAAGATTATAGGAAATTCGGAGAAGAAAATTCAACTCCTTATCGTTTACTTGACAACGCCAATCCCTTAAATTTACAATTGTAATTGAAAATAATTATCATTTAGGTGCCTAAATGGGGTTTACTGATAAGAAATTATTATCGGTACTAAAGAAGCACGGCTACAAGCTTACCCCCCAACGGCGAGCTGTGCTTAAAGTACTCAGCTCAAGCCAGGAACACCTTACTCCTGCTGATATATTTGAAAAGGTGCAGCCGGAATACCCTGGCATCGGACTGGTTACTATTTATCGCCTTCTTCAGATACTTACTGAGTTCGGACTTATATGTGAAATACACGCTAATGACAACTCTCGCCGCTACCTAATCAGACGGCAGCCGGAGCACCATCACCACCTAATCTGCTCTAGCTGCGGGACAGTGGTAGACTTCACTGATTGTGACCTTAGTGGGCTAGGGAAAAGGTTATCCCGTGAGACCGGGTTTGAGATAGAAACCCATCTCCTGGAATTTGTTGGGCTTTGTCGGAGCTGCCAAAAAGAAGCGACTTAGGATTCTATTAGGCATTTGTAATTAAGTATTTTGTCCTCTTAGTAGAAAACAATTCTTCAATTAGCCTGTAGAAAAATGCTCAGACGGATAGCAAGCGAACTCAAGCACCACGCTCCCTTCACTGCTCTTGGAGCTGTTACCGGGATTATTTTTATAGTGATAATAGTCTCTTTTAATGTGCTGCCCTATGTTTCCCGGGTTTCTCAGACTGTGTTTTATATCTTACATCCGGCCCATGTTGTCTTGAGTGCGCTGGTGACCACAGCTATTTATAAGAAACACGGTAATGGCAAAATCTGGGCGATAATTTTGGTTGGCTATCTTGGCTCAATCGGCATAGCTACCATAAGCGATTCGATAATCCCCTATGCAGGAGAAACGCTACTTGGATTGCCCAACAGGGGGGTTCATATCGGTTTCATTGAAGAATGGTGGAAGGTGAACCCGGCAGCTTTTCTGGGTATCGCCTTTGGTTATTGGAGACCGATAACTAAATTCCCACACTCTGGACATGTGTTGATAAGTACCTGGGCATCATTATTCCACATCATCATGGCGCTAGGCGGAGTAGTTAGTTGGGTTACACTTCTTGGTATCTTCCTCTTTTTGTTTCTGGCTGTTTGGGCTCCTTGCTGCACCAGTGATATAGTGTTTCCTCTCCTGTTCACGAGGTCTGGAAACCAGAGAACCTAGCCGCCATGGGCTGGTAATGTGCTACCTAGTACTCGTCTAATTTCTTGATTGACTTGGGTTGCATCCTCACTGGGGTGATGGGAAGGGTGGTTTGTAGCCTGTTCCAAGCTCTTTGAGCGCCTTCACCCATAATTTCTCCAAGCAAACCTTCATTTTCTGACAATTTTCTTTAGATATGGCAGATACTATCCGATGGATGGAACCCCTTTTGGCTGACTGATTATAGGCTTCACGTCCCTTTTTCGTAATAGTAACTCTTATTAGATTCCTTCTTTCCAGGTCTTTAACCCTCTTCACCAGTCCTTTCTCTTCCATCCTTCTCAGAAGTCCGGAGGTTGAATGAGGCTCTCGCAACAGCCACCGTGATATTTCAGCTGGCGTTGCCCTCCGGCCAATAGCCTGGATAACGAGCAAGACTGCAGATTCCTCGGGTGTAATTCCATATTGCAGCAGTTCCCTCGCCCTAGCTTTATGCATGGCGCGCCTCATGTGGAGTATCAACCACCACAGTTCATAATCTTGGTCCTCAGATAACAAACTTTCCATAGCATCCCCTTTTTAGAGATTGATTACCGCTGGCATGGTTCGGTATCACGCTCCCGTGAACTATCCCCCAGGAGTCAGCAGTCTGATTAGCCGTCCTAGTAGTAATTTTAGCAGAAAACTTGACCAACAGTCTATGGCCAGTGCTGTTAGAACTCGCTAGCCTTTCGTAGATTCCCCCCAAAATTCGCCAAATGGCTTGACAGGTGTATTACAATGTGTTACACCAATTACGGTAGTTCATATACGATTATCGTTGCTGATTGTTACCTCTTGAGAGGAAGGAAGGGTAGGCTAAGGTTTTTGGAGAATTACTAAACCATCTCTGTAATGAAGGGGGGTGGTTACAATGTAAACAGTGAGTGAGTTCACAAGCGGGAGAGTTATCAATCAATAAAAAGAAAGGAAAGATGCAAAGATGAAAAAGAGAGTTGGTCTAGCAGTACTGCTGGTAGTGGTGCTGGTGCTATCAAGTCTGTTTGCCTTTGGCGCGGTATTTGCCAAGGCGCCAGATGATGGAGGCAAGCCGCTCACGGTTCTGGTTGCCGGCTATGGCTGGTATTATGGCATACCCCCAGGGTGTATTAACAATGCCGAGGCTGTAGCCATGGCACTGGACGGCGAGGTGGTTAAAGCCCGCGACTTCAGCGGGACGGTTATCGCTAAGGGGAAGGTTTATGGTATTGCCGTGCCGGTGGTATGGGATGATGTAATGCCGACGGTAGATGACGGCATTGCTGAGTTTGACCCGGATATTATCATCGGCCTTGGAACCAGTGGGAGGGCCAAGGGCATTCGGCCGGAGCCATTCGGCTCGAATGTTATGAGCGGCTGTGATGCACTGGCGCCAGGCACACCAGGTATGGTCTGTTATGACGGTATTGATGACCCGGTCTTCCTAGGCGGCGATGACTGGGTGAGAGGCAACCTGCCCTATGACGAAATGGTCATGGCAATGCTGGAGGCTGGAATTCCAGCGCGGCTGGGTCACCAAACAGGTTATACCGATGAACCTCCCTATCGTCCGACGGCTACCCCGGGCTGGTACATGTGTAACTACATGACCTACCATCTAGCCATGATGACCGAGGCAGACCCTGAGCTTATGGCTGGTTTTATCCACATCCCGCAGCGGTCACCATATGCTGCACTATTCCGATACAATGCCCTTCAGGAACTTGAGCCCTATTCACCGGAATGGTATGAGGAGCTTGAGAAGGAACTCAGTCCTTCACTGGAACTACAACGCATAACTGACGGGATTAGGATAGTCATTGAGGAGACTCTGAGGGCCACAGTACAATAGCATTGTAATTGGCAAGGGTGGCGCTGTGGTTAATAGTCATGGCGTCACCCGTGAGTAGCAAGGTGACTAAATTCTTATAAGGAGGATGTTTCAAGTGAAGATTAAAAGAGTATTGATGTTGCTTGGTAGCATTTGCCTTGCTCTGATGCTGGTGCTACCATTTCTGTCTGGGTGTGCGTCTTCAACCGATGAGGAAGTGCCTGCATGCACTTTGGGCGGAGCTACAGGTTCATGGACCACCGACATACCTGCGTCGGAGAAGTCCCAAGGCAAGATTCCTTCCAATAAGAAACACTGTGATATTTTCTTTGGGCAAACCATGGATAACCCTTGGTGGCCGACTAGACATACGGTCTTTGTTATTCAGCCTGAAGATGGATACAAGTACGTTGGCACAAAAGCTTACATCTGGGGCTTCTGGACCGGCATAAACGAGAAGGGATTTGGCTGGGCTGGAGCATATGTACGTGTCAGAGACACTCCGGACCCGGAAGGAATTGACAGATTTGACATTGGCCCACTACTTCTGGCTGGTTGTGCAAATGTTGATGAAGCAATTGAACTTCTTGAAGAAACACCACGGAGTAGTGATTTTCCCTGTAGAAATGCCATTATGGGTGATGCTGAAGGAAATCTGGTACTGGTAGAAATCAGCTACGAGCAAATAAATGTTGAGACGCTCACGAATGATGGCTATGTGGTACGAACTAATCATTTCATATCTGATGAAATGAAAGGTTTAGACTATAAAGATGATCCGTATTACTGTGAGAGATTCGAAAGGGGTGATGAATGGTTTGAGGACGTGCAAACCCCGCTCACCGTTGAGGATTTCTTCGATTACTTCGCTTATGTCTACCAGACTCGCCAAGACGACCCTCGTAGTGGCCCAGGTTCTACTTGCGTTATTCAGCCGAAGGAACTGACATACTGGTTTAGTTATGGATGGCCCGGCGGCAACTTGCCCCCTGAGGAGCTGGAGCTCCGCCAGCTAAACCAAAACATGACGTGGGGCGCATACATCCCGTTCTATCTTCCAGAACTGACTCCAGGCCAATATACAACGGAACTTGGCCAATTGACACCGCTGGGTGTACAATATGTGATGTCACACTTCTCTTCTGACCTGCAGAGTCCTCCTGCTTGGTTAAAGTACCAATCAGAGGACCCTATGGAACCCTTCTACAAGCCGGCAGAAGATATTGTGTCACCTGATGGTTATACACCTAAAGAGAATCCCTTTGGCCCTGGCGGAATGATCGGAACCTGGACAAGCGATGACGGCTTTATACCATATATCATTCCCAGTCCGTAGTGACCAAGCAGGGCATGCCTTGAGAGCCAAAGCACTAAGCTAGCTTTGTAATTGGCAACGGTGAAGGAAAGGGTGGCGCTGTGGTGATTAACCGTGGCGTCACCCTTGCTGTAGGAGCAACCGCACCTCATGCCCTTTATTCCTATCCGCAGAGGAGCAGGGTTTGGCTAAAGCCATAGCGGAAAGATATGGCAGTTTCCGTATTCACCCCGCACTTCCCCTGATTTGATACCGAGAACACTCGCTAACCTTGAGAGTCCTCAAGGAAACAGATTCTGACGAAAAACTATCTGGTACACCAGTATTGACAGCTCCCACTCTTTTCAGACATCATTCCATCCTGACAACGACTGCTGGCGTCCTATCAGCGGCCCCATTAAGTAATCTTCTCTCCAGGTCGGGAGGATATTTGACATATGACCAGCAACAAATTAATATGAATATAGGAAAATACAATTATGAAGTAAGCACAGCGCGGTGGAGAGGTGCGGCTATTGTGCTGTGTTTGTAGCGTGATGATTACGCTATTTAGGAAGAGCAGCCAGTAGATGGTGAATGGTAATGGACAATGTCTTGGCTATTATTCTGGCAGGAGGCCGAGGGGAACGTCTTGGTATTTTGGCCCACGAGCGAACCAAGCCGGCTATTCCTTTTGCTGGCAAGTACCGCATCATAGATTTTACCCTGAGTAACTGCGTCAATTCTGGGATTTACAATGTGGCTGTCCTGACCCAGTATCAACCCCTCTCTCTTGCTGACCACATCGGTATTGGTGCCGCCTGGGGCTTAGTTCGTATGGATGGTAGTGGAATACGGCTACTGCAACCCTATTTGGCGCGTGAGGAAGACCGTGACTGGTATAAGGGAACTGCCAACGCCGTATATCAGAACCTCCAGTATATTGACGAGCAGGGGGCTGAGTTGGTGCTAATCCTTAGCGGTGACCATATCTACAGAATGGACTACTCTGATATGCTCAAATTTCATCAGGAGACCCAAGCCGATGTTACCCTGGCCGCTACTCCTATGCCTTCTGAGGAATTACAGCGATTTGGCACGGTGACCGTGGACGAAGAAGGGCAAGTGCTCCGCTTTCAGGAAAAAACTAAGAAGCCAGAGAGCAATCTTGTCTCTATGGGTGTTTACCTTTTCCAAAGGGATATACTTCACCGATGTTTAGAGGAAGATGCCCAACTCAGGTCATCTAAACATGATTTTGGTCGAAATATCATTCCTCGAGTGGTGGGCAACTACAAAACCTTTGCTTACAGTTTTCATGGTTATTGGCGTGATGTAGGCACGGTGCACAGCTATTGGCAGGCTAATATGGACTTGCTCGAGCCGCACTCGTCCCTCCTATTCGATGCTGATTGGCCTATCCGTACCAGAGAGGATGAGAGACCACCAGCTATGCTTTCTGAAACAGCCGGAGTTGTTAACAGTATGATATCGTCCGGCTGTGTCATTAAGGGGCGGGTGGAGCATTCAGTCCTCTCACCAGGAGTTAAGGTGGCTGAAGGTGCTGTAGTTAAGGACTCAATTATCTTGTCTGACAGTGTCGTTGGGCCACATAGTATTGTTGACTATTCAATCCTGGACAAGGAAGTAGTAGTCGGAGCTGGCTGTCACCTTGGCTGTGGCGATAATTTCCAGATTAACCGCAGGGAACCCAAAGTGGCGAATACCGGGATTACCCTTGTTGGTAAGAGGGCTAAGGTTCCCTCTGGGGTTAAGATGGGCCGTAATTGTATCACCTACTATGGGGTTACGGAGGACGACTTCCCTGGCCCTGAAATCCAGAGTGGGGAGACAATTAGGCCAAAGCGGAGAGGTGTTGCCCGAAAAGCATAGCCCACGGTAAGTTAGATAGCAAGAGACAGCATGTCAGAACTAAGACAAGACCCAACAACCAGAGAATGGGTAATAATAGCTCCGGAGAGAGCCAAGCGTCCTCAGCAGGCGCCGAAACCAAGGCGTGCCGATAGGTTACCTGATTGGGATGGGTCCTGTCCTTTCTGTCCGGGTAACGAAAGCCAGACACCTCCTGAAGTCTTCCGGCTCCCCCTATCAGGTCAAGCCTGGGAGGTGAGAGTAATACCCAATCGGTTCGCTGCGCTAATGCCTGATGGGGATATTACCCGCAGGGAGGGTGGACGCATTTTCCGCAAAATGGACGGCATTGGGGCGCATGAGGTAATCATAGAAACTCCCTCTCATAATACGCCCACGGCGTTGATGTCATATGAGCAAGTACAAAAGGTGCTAATAGCCTACCAGGAAAGATACAACACCTTGAAGAAAAATTGGCAACTCAAGTTCATTACTATTTTCAAGAATCATGGTCAGGCATCGGGGACATCTTTGATACATCCTCACTCGCAGCTGGTCGCCACACCTGTCCTTGCTCCTTACTATCATCGAAGACTTGATGTCGCCGTGCGTTACTATGCTGACGTCGGCAAGTGCCTTTACTGCGATTTGCTCGCTGAGGAGCTAGAGAAGGGAGAAAGAATCGTTGCCCAGACCAAAGAGTTTGTTGTCCTCCATCCTTATGCCTCACGCGCACCCTGGGAAACCTGGATTATTCCCAAAAGGCATTATGCCTCCTTCGGCCTGTTTCCAGATGAACATCTTGCTGAGCTGGCTAGGGTGCTAAAGGATACCCTCCTCTGCCTATACCGGGGGCTTGATAATCCTGCCTTCAACTATATGGTTAATACCACCATTACCGAGGATGAAGAGAACCCCTATTACCACTGGCATATCAGGATAGTACCGAGGCTAAATCTCATTGCCGGGTTTGAAATGGGCTCAGGTATCTATATCAGTACCGCGCTGCCAGAAGAGACAGCGAGCCTGATGAAACAGGTAGCCTACTCCCTCCCTGAGGGTGAATGCCCCACTCTTAAGCAAAAAGCCTGACTATTCGTAACTAAAACCTGACAGCTCTATTTGGAGTGTCCTGCCTAGGTAATCTTTAAGGGAAGCCATTGGTTTCCTAAAGGATGTTGGTATAAGTAGTAGAAGAATCGTAGCATATTACCCCTACAGGTATCTGGACGTGCCAGAAGACTTTCTTAAGCGAATAAGACACTCCGTGAGCTTGGGGGCTTTCGGAATAGAGCATAAGGCAAAGGAGAAGAAGAAATGAAGGTGCTTCTGATAAGCACACCTATGTACCAACTGAGCAAAACTGGCCTGATAGGTTATGGCGGACTCGAACACCTTGTGAGTATATGGGCAATGGAGATGCACAGGCTAGGCCATCAGGTGAGCGTTGTTTGCCCAGAGGGGAGCGACCTTGGCGAGGGGATAGAGATTATCCCTATCGGCCTCCGTGAGTCCGATGATGCCGCCTACATGAAGTACAAGGGTAGATTGCAAGATTTCGACTGTGTCATGGATAATTCTTGGGCTTGGTGTAGCATCCAGTCTCAGATGGAGGCAGATAGGCAGTTGCCCATCATCCACTGCTACCACTCCGACCCT